>JBDSJV010000219.1:0-4197 GCA_039917225.1 Candidatus Limnocylindrales bacterium | reverse complement strand
CGTCGCCGCGTAGAGCGCCGTCACGCCGTACAGCTGGCTGACAGACTGCCCATTGACTTCGCTGATGGCGTACCAGCCGGTGCCGGATGTGGCCGTGGGGCAGGTGGCTCGCCACCAGGCGCCCGTCGCCGTGCGCGTGACGGTCACGGTGCTGGCGAGTGGGAGCCTGACCTTGACGGTGGAGCTGGTGGAGGTACTGGTCCGCAGGTTGATGCCATCACAGCCGGGGATGAAGAGGTTCGTCGCCGACGCGGGCGCGGGTGCGGTGACCACCGTGGTGGCGGGCGTCGGGGTTGGCGCAGGGACCGGGGTGGGTGCGGACACCGGCGGAGCGACGACGGGCGACGTGTCCGTCCACGGGAGCGTCGCAGTGGTCGAGCCCGGAGCGCGGTTCAGGATGCCGGTCGCAGCATAGATGACGCTGACACCGTAGCGGGAGCTGACGGTTTGGCCGTTGATCGCCGTGACGGCGTACCAGGTGGATGCTGCCTTGTAGGTGGGACACGTGGTTCGCCAGGCCGAACCCGTGACGACCCCGAGGACGGTGAGCGTGCCGGCCAGCCCGAGCTTCACCGCGACCGTCGAGCTCGTGGTCGGGCTGGTTCGGAGATTGATACCGGAGCAGGCCGGCACATAGCTCGAATTCTGGGCAGGGGTCGCCGTGGTTGCCCCAGCCGGGGTCGTCGTCGGGGTCGGTGCCGGCACCGCCGCCGTGGCCACGGCTGCGGGTGCCGCACCGGATGTCGACGTGTCAACTGAGGTCGGAGTCGAAGTCGCGGTGAGGACTCCGGTCGCTGCATACAGGACGCTGACACCGTAGCGCGAACTGACGGGCTGGCCGTTGATCGCGGTCACGACGTACCAGCCGGCGCCGCTCTTCCAGGTCGGGCAGCTGGCTCCCCACGACGATCCGGTCACGGTGCCCGAGACCGTCAGCGTGTTCGACAGGCTCAGCGATACCTTGACCGGCGCACCGGTGGTCGGGCCGCTGCGCACGTTCACGCCCGAACAAGCGGGAGCCATGGTCTGCGTGGCCGCACTGATTGGAGCCACGGCCAGGAGCACCAGCATGATCGCGGTCATGGCTGCCGTGGTCCACCGGCCACCGTGGGCGAGGAGCGTCGCGGGCATGGCGTGGTGCGTGGTCTGCATCAGGTCGCCCATCGTGGCCCGAAGACACCGCAGCGCACCACGACCCAACAGGACCATTCCGGACCCCAACCGAAGGTCCTATTGCCGAAGGACACCGCGTGGCATGCTCATGAAGGATCGATGCCGACGCGATCCGCTATCGCTTGGCGGCGGGCACGTAGGCTCGTTCGGGCTCTCCGACGTAGAGCTGGCGCGGGCGGCCGATCCGGAAGTCGGAATCGACCATCATCTCGCGCCACTGGGCGATCCAGCCTGGCAGGCGCCCGATCGCGAACATGACCGTGAACATGTTGGTCGGGATGCCCAGGGCCCGGTAGATCAGCCCGCTGTAGAAGTCGACGTTCGGATACAGCTTGTGGTCCACGAAGTACGGGTCGCTCAGGGCGACCTCCTCGAGCTCGAGGGCCACCCGGAGGAGTTCGTCGTCGGCCCCGAGCTCGCCCAGCAGAGCGTCGGCGGCGGCCTTGATGATCTGCGCCCGCGGGTCGTAGTTCTTGTAGACGCGATGCCCGAAGCCCATCAGCCGGAACGGATCGTCATGGTCCTTGGCCCGGTCGATTGATCGCCCCACGTCCCCACCGTCACGGACGATGGCGCTGAGCATCTCGAGGACCTCCTGGTTGGCACCGCCGTGGAGCGGACCCCACAGGGCGGCGACACCCGCCGAGATTGAGGCGTAGAGGTTGGCGAGACTCGACCCGACCAGGCGAACCGTGGACGTCGAGCAGTTCTGCTCGTGATCAGCGTGGAGGATGAAGAGCGTACGAAGGGCACGCTGCGCGACCTCCGGCACCGCATACGGCTCCGCAGGGGTTGCGAACATCATCCGGAGGAAGTTGCCCTCGTAGTCGAGGGAGTTGTCCGGGTAGATGAACGGCTGCCCGATCGACTTCTTGTGGGCCCACGCCGCAATGGTCGGCATCTTGGCGATCAGGCGGATGGTGCTGATCTCGACGTCGCCCGGGTCGTGCGGATCGACCGAGGTCTGGTAGAAGGTCGACAGCGCGCTGACCGTCGAGGCCAGGATGCCCATCGGGTGGGCATCCATCGGGAATCCGTCGAAGAAGCGCTTGAACTCCTCGTGGAGCAGCGTGTGCTTCTTGATGCTGTCCACCCAGGTGTCCAGCTGGTCCGGCGTGGGGAGCTCGCCGTAGATCAGGAGGTAGGCGGTCTCGAGGAACGTGGACTCCTCGGCCAGCTGCTCGATCGGATAGCCGCGGTAGCGCAGGATCCCGGCCTCGCCATCGAGGTAGGTGATGGTGCTTCTCGTGGCTGCGGTGTTGGCAAACCCATAGTCGAGGGTCGTCAGGTTCGCGTCCTTGAAGAGCGCGGCGATGTTGACCGCATCCTGCCCCTGCGCGGCCGACTCGATCGGCAATTCCAGGACGCGATCTCCGATCCGCAGTTCCGCGGTCGCGACCGATGCCTCCAGCACGGTGCTCTTGTTCATCGGACCCTCATTTCCGTCGGTATGCACGGCCCTGCAGCGGGCCTGTCGGCTCGTACGCCGGATCGACTCCGACGCGTCTACGGTACCGACTGTTCCAAGTACGGTCGCCCCGTCAGCGAGATTTCGGAAGGGTCTTTTGGCCCAAGCCAACCGGGACGCTCGAAGCGTCAGTCCGTCTGACTGGCCGCGTCGCCCTCCATCGCGTCATCGTCACCGGACGGTGAGGCCATCTCGGTCCGGCTCAGGTGGCTTGCCTCGATCATCGTCGGGCTCCCGTCGCGGTCCTTCCAGCGGGTCACGATCTGGATCTCCTCGGTCTCGCCGGTCAGCCGCAAAGTGACCGTGACCGCCGCGGACCCGCCGCGGTCGATCGACTCGATGGCCGCCTCGGTGCAGGGCAGCGGCAGCAGCGCCACGACCTCGCCGAGGTTCCGGCGGAGCTCCTCGCTGAAGTGGGTTGCCGCCTGCCCCATGTCACCGGCGACGATGGCGGCGCAGAGCGCCTCGGCCTGGTCGCGTACGGCCTGTTCGTCCATCGAGAGGCCTCCCCTGCTGTCGTGGACCGGGCTCGTCAGCCCGCCCGGTTCCCAAGCCACTCTACCCGACGGCCGTGCTGACGCAGGCGGTCCGAGCGCGGCGGTGGTCAGCCTCCGAGCCGAACGATCCCCGGGATCGACTGGTAGGCTCGATCGAAGGTCAGGATGTGCGTGATCCCGTGCCGCTGCATGATCGCGAGATGGAGTGCATCACGGGCTGAAAGCATGCTCGTACGGACGATCGCCGAGGCCCGACGTATGTCCTCGAGTTCAACCGGGAAGACCTCGTCGACCACGCCGAGCAGAGCCTCCGTGCACGGTTCGATGGCCTCCCGGCGGTCGATGGCGACGTAGCGGTGGAGGATCTCCTGGAGGACCTCGGCGTCGGTGACGAGGCGCTCGCCTACCTCGATGGCTGCCTCCAGCGCAGATCTGGCAGCGTGCTTGTTTCGGTGCTCGGCGCCGATGAGATACATCGGGATGTTCGAGTCGACGAGGATCACGAGACCTCCGGATCCGCCTCGGTCCGGCTGTCGGCGAGGTAGCCCCGTTCGATCTCGGCCAACAGGTCTTCGATGTCTCCGCTGGGATAGGCGTGGGCCGCCGCCTCGCGCACGGCGCGAAGCTTGGCCTCCGGGAGGGCATACTCCGCCGCCGTCCGGGCCTCGCGGAGTGCGTCGCGCACGAACGCCGCGGTGGTCTGCCGGCGGCGGCGCGCGAGCGCCTGGATCTCGCGCAGTTCGTCGTCGTCGAGGAGGACCTGGAGTCGTTTGGTCATCGCCCTGAGGCTATCTGACTCATCGCCATGAGTCAATCGGCCTGGAACGAAGAGGCACTAGCCGACCGGGAGCCCCGCCAGTGCCTTCAGCGCCTCTTCGACCTTGGCGGCCGGGTACTCGTAATCCTCGAGCTTCCCGGACAGGAACCGTTCGTAGGCCGAGAGATCGAAGTGGCCGTGACCGCACAGATTGAACAGGATCACCCGCGAGCGACCCTCATCGCGGGCCTCGATGGCCTGGTCGATCGCGACCTTGATCGCGTGGGTCGGTTCGGGCGCCG
>JBDSJV010000218.1:0-3642 GCA_039917225.1 Candidatus Limnocylindrales bacterium | reverse complement strand
CCGACTGTTCGGTGGTGCTGGCGGCTCGCTCGCTGGTCATCATTCTCTCCCGTACTTCTCGTTCATGTGGCGGTCGACGCTCTTGGAGATCACGGACCACTTTCGACGCTCGGCTTTGCGAGCAATGGCGTCCGTCGCGAGCTCGGATCGGCGCGCCTCGCGCCCCAGCTTCTCGAAGGCCTCGAATCGGGCGCCGTCGAGTTCTCCGGCGACGATGGCGGCCTGGACGGCGCAGCCCGGTTCCGATCGATGCTCACAGTCGGTGAAGCGGCAGGTGAGTGCGACGGCGCCGATATCGTCAAATGCGGCCGCGATCCCGTCGCCATCGAGCAGGGCCAGCTCTCGCATGCCCGGCGTATCGATCACGAGACCCTCGGCCAGTGGCACGAGCTGGCGCCGGGTGGTGGTGTGTCGGCCGCGCGCATCGTCTTCTCGAATCCCGGACACGGTCATGAGCTCGTGCCCGGCGAGTCTGTTGACGAGCGTGGACTTGCCGACCCCCGACGAGCCGATGAACGCGACGGTTCGCCCGGGAGACAGGTGAGCCCGGATCTCATCGATCCCACCGCCAGTAACGGCAGACGAGACCAGGATCTCCACTCCTGGAGCGACGGATGCGGCCGCCAGCCGATGGCCCTCGACGTCCTGGTCGAGATCGGACTTGGACAGGACGATCACCGGGATTGCCCCCGATTCCCAGACGACCGCGAGGTACCGCTCCAGGCGCCGCAGGTTCAGCTCGCCATTCAGCGATGTCACGACGAATACGATGTCCACGTTCGCCGCGATGATCTGGGTCGCCGTCCGGTGGCCGGATGGCGTCCGCCGCACGATGACCGAACGGCGGGGCAGGAGGGCGTGGATCGTGCCCGTCGCACGGGCGTCGTCCGTCTCGGTCGCGACCCAGTCGCCAACGGCCGGGTAGGCGAGGGCATCGCCACCCGACTCGTGCCGCAGGCGACCCGAGACGGAGGCGCCGAACGTGGTCACGCCGTCATGCACCATGAACCGGCCACGTTCCTCGGCGACGACACGCGCCGGGATGAACCCGTTCGAGGCGAACGCGGGGAAGGCATCGGAATCCGACCGATGCCATCCCATCGCTTCGAGGCCGCCGAGCTGGTCGCTCACCTCAGCCGACCCGCTTCAACTTGCCGGTCCGCTTGGCGTAGCGTTCGGCGCGTCCAAACGCCCATAGGCCCACCGGGATCATCACGATCCCCATGACCACGAGCGGCCAGGCATCGCCGAGGAGGTCGCCCACGGGGACGCCGTCGATCAGGCCCCGGCGGACTCCGTCGATGGCGTACGTCGCCGGCGACAGCCGCGACACGACCTGCATCCAGCCCGGCAGGACGTCGATCGAGTAGTAGACGCCACTCACGAGGAGCAGCACCGACTGCATGACGAAGGTCATCTGGGCGCCGCGCTCCACGTACAGCAGCGGCAGGATCGCCGCCAGCATCGCGATGCCGACGAAGCTGAACGAACCCAGGACCATGAACACGATCACCGTCACCGGGTCGGCGTTCGCGGCCGCGAGATCGGGGAAGAACAGGAGCATCGCGACGAGGATGGCAACCGTATGGATGACCCCATACACCATCGCATAGGCCACCGAACCGAGGAGCTGGGTTGACCGATGGACCGGGGCCATCATCGTGTATTCAAGCGTGCCCTCCCAGCGCTCGACGGCAATCGTCTCGGCAATCCAGCTGAAGACCACCGACAGGTAGTTCCAGAAGATCGCCCCGACGATGAGCGTCAGGAGCAGGCGGGGATTGCCCGACTCGGCGCCGATCAGTGAGATCGACAGCGCGCCGGCAGCCGAGTAGACGAGGAACGCAACCTCCCAGCCCCAGTACCGGCGGGTCAGGAAGAAGTTGCGCTCAACGAACGCGTAGGAGGCTTTCAGTTCGTGCTTGAGCATTGCCACGGGAGTGACCTTTCGAGTTCGGGCGTCCCGCCCGGTCCTCAGCGGGACCGGACGGGACGGAATGCTGGCTCCGCCGCGAGCCGCTCACCCAGCTGGATCAGCTGGCGAGCCGCCCGAAGACGGAGCGAGATACGGTGCCGTTGGTGAGCCTCGCGGGCGATGCGAAGCTGGTCGGCGTGCTTGAGATCGCGAGCGATGCGCTCGCGCGCGATCCTCAGGATCAGTTCTGATTGCGGATGCATTCGTTGGTTCCTTTCACTGCCCGGCCTCGTTGGCCGGTCAGTCATCGTCGGGTTCTGCCTCTTCGATATCGTCGTCGAGGCTCCGACCCGTGTAGGTCATGAACACGTTGTGGAGCGTTCCGGCACCGCCGTTCCGCTCGGTCACGAGGCGCTTGAGTCCATCGGGCGTGTCCTCGGCGACGACATGACCGTCGTTGAGGACGGCGATGCGATCGCAAAGCCGCTCGGCCTCGTCGAGGTCGTGCGTCGTCAGGACGATCGACGCATCGTGGTTCGCCTGGACGTCCTCGATGAAGGACTGGACCTCCAGCTTCGACCGCGGGTCGAGACCGGTGGTCGGCTCATCGAGGAGGAGGAGCGAGGGGCTGGTCAGCAGAGCCCGCGCAATCGCGACCTTCTGCTGCATGCCCCGGCTCATCTGCTCGACCGGGCGATCGACCCGCTTCCTCGAGATGCCCAGGCGTTCGAGAATCTCGATTGCCTCCCCGCGGGCCGCCCTCGCATCCATGCCGTACAGCCGGGCTGCGAAGAGCAGGTTCTCCATGGGGCTGAGCTTCTTGAAGAAAGCGGCATCCACGCTGACGCGATTGATCAGCCGCTTGACGGCCATCTCATCGCGCTGCAGGTCGTGTCCGAAGACCTCCACGCGGCCCTCGTCGAGGGTCAGGAGGCCGGACACGAGCCGGATCAGCGTCGACTTGCCCGACCCGTTGGCGCCAAGGATCCCCACGATGCCGCCCCGCTCAAGGCGGAGTGACACGTCGGCGATGGCGACGACGGGCCGTTTCGCCCGTCCGACGTGGAACCGCTTGGTGACCTTCTCGACGAGCAGGGCCGGCGGCGCCAGGTCGCGCGGGTCCACACCGGCCGACTCGGCCGGGATGTCCGGAACGACGATCTTGTGTTGTGGGAGCATGGTGGCGGTCACTGTAGTGGTCCTGTCTGGTGATCTGAACATGGAACGAGCCGCGGGCCCGGTCCCGACTCTCGGTTGCGGCATGGCTCGCGGCTTGGGTCACACACTCGGACGTCTCGAGCGCATGAAAAAAGCCGGGGGCCCGATCTGGCCCACGGCTCGTGGTTCGCTGTTGAGCGGTTGGACCGCCCGGCAACTACCTCGACGAAGGCACAGATCTCCCGCGATCAGCGGCGCCATCAGGCGCGATCGTGGGCACAAAGAGAAGCATCTTGCTCATCTGTTGCCGCCCTCCTTGAGGTGTTGACTGGCGCGGAACCCGCACCGGTGGCGGAGTGTAGGGGAGCGGCCTCCGGGGTGTCAACCCTGGGTCGCGGCGAGGGCCTGGGTCGCGGCGAGTGCCTTCTCGGATCCCATCGAATACTCACGGGACGGGTGCGTGAAGGCGGTCCAAGCGCGTCGGGACGCAACTAACACTCGTGGAGGGAGTATCCGACAGCGCGGGAGCTCGCTGCGGCTTCAGCCCTTCATCTGCCCGGGATGTGGAC
>JBDSJV010000217.1:0-4032 GCA_039917225.1 Candidatus Limnocylindrales bacterium | reverse complement strand
ACCACTCCGAACCTCAGCGTGGACATCGCCGCGCGTCTCGGCGAGCTGGGTCGCCAGCCCCATACCGCCCGGGCGTTCTTCCTCCGCTATGCAGACCGCATCCTGTTCGGCGTGGACATGGCCCCCGACCCGGCGCTCTACCGGTTGCACTACCGATTCCTCGAGACGCTCGACGAGTCCTTCGACTACGGGCCCGAGCCGACCCCCGGGCAGGGCCGCTGGCAGATCCACGGCCTCGGCCTCCCGGACGACGTCCTGCGTAAGGTGTACTGGGAGAACGCGACTCGGATCCTGGGCCTGGCGGCGCCGCGCGACCCTGCCGCGGTTGGCAATGCCTCGCGAATCGGCCGATGACCTACCTCCTCGGGACCCGGCGTGGCCTCCGCGCGTGTGCCTCGGAGCGCGGCACGTTCGCAGTCCTGGCGCTCGACCATCGCCAGAACCTGCGCAAGGAGCTGCGTCCCGAGGATCCGGACTCCGTGACGTACGACGAGATGGTGGCCTTCAAGCGTGCCGTCGTGCGGGCTCTGGCGCCGGTCGCCACGGGAACGCTGCTGGATCCCGAAATCGGCGCGGCACAGTCCATCGACGACGGTTCGATGCCCGCTCGAGCCGGACTCATCGTCGCCATCGAGGCGACCGGCTACCAAGGGTCTCCGACGGCCCGCATCAGTCGGGTCCTCGATGGGTGGAGTGTCGAGAAGGCCAAGCGGATGGGCGCCTCCGCGGCCAAGCTCCTCGTCTACTACCACCCGGATGCGCCGAACGCGGCCGACCAGGAACGCCTCGTCACCGAGGTCAGCGATGCGTGCCGGGCCGTGGACCTGGCCCTCTTCCTGGAGCCGCTCTCCTTCTCACTCGAAGATGGGAAGCGGTTGACCGGCGAGGGCCGACGCCACGTTGTCGTCGAGACGGCGCGGCGCCTGACGGCGATCGGTGGGGACATCCTCAAGGCCGAGTTCCCGTACGACGCGAGCGTCGGCGATCGAAGCGCCTGGCGTGCGGCGTGCGAGGAGCTGGACGCGGCGTCAGCCGTCCCGTGGGTCCTGCTCTCGGGAGGGGTGGACGATGCGACCTTCGAGGCCCAGGTTGAGACGGCCTGCCGCGCCGGCGCCAGCGGCGTGCTCGTTGGCCGGTCCGTCTGGGCCGAAGCGGCCACGATGGCGCCCGCGGCGCGCGACACGTTCCTGGCCACGACCGGTCACGAGCGGCTCGAGCGGCTGGTCCGACTGGTGGACGAGGCCGGGCAACCCTGGGACGCCCAGCCGAGCAGACTCACCGCCGCGCCCGCGCCGGGCGACCGCTGGTATCGCGGGTACTGACCGTGAGTGACGGGTCGCGCGACATCGATATCCTCGTGGTCGGCGAGATCAACCCGGACATCATCGTCGCCGACCCGGATCCTGTGCCCATCTTCGGGGAAGTCGAACGGGTGGTGGATTCGATCCGGATGACCGTTGGCAGCTCGTCGGCCATCTTTGCCTGCGGCGCGGCGCGCCTCGATCTTCGGGTCGCCTTCGCCGGCGTCGTCGGGGATGACCCGTTCGGCCGGTTCATGCTCGAGGCGATGGCCGCGCGAGGGGTCGATGTCTCGGCCTGCACTGTCGATCCAAGTCGCCCCACCGGTGCGACCGTCATCCTGACCAATAGCCGGGACCGGGCAATGCTCACCGCGATGGGCACGATCGGCGCGCTCGACGTCGAAGGGCTGGCACTGAGCACACTCGAGCGAGCTCGTCACGTCCATCTCGGGGCCTACTTCCTCCAGGCTGGGAACCGGGCATCGCTGGCGCCGTTCTTCGCCGGCGCACGCGCGCGTGGCCTCACGACGTCGTTCGACACCAACTGGGATCCATCGGTGCGCTGGGATGACGGCGGCGTTGACATGCTCCGCGCCTGCGACGTGTTCCTGCCCAACGAGGCGGAGGCCTGCCGGATCGCCCGTCGGGCCGACGTCGAGGAGGCGGCCCAGGAGCTCGTCCGGATCGGGGGTGTCGGCCGTTCCGACGGGGGTCCGATCGTGGCGGTGAAGCTCGGCTCAAGTGGAGCCCTGGCCGTCGGCCCGGGGCAGCCGTTGATCCGCGTTCCAGCCATGCCGGTCCAACCGCTCGACACGACGGGCGCCGGAGACTCCTTCAACGCCGGGTTCCTGTGCGCCTGGCTGGACGGCGGGTCGATCGAGCAGGCACTTCGCCTGGGCGCCGTCTGCGGGGCGCTCTCGACGCGCGCGCTCGGCGGGGTCGACGCACAGCCGACACTTGCCCAGGCGACCGAGGCGTTGCGCCATTGGGCCGCCTCGTGACTGGGTCCGGGACCGGGACCGGGACTGGGTCCGGGCCGGCACGGCGGATCGTCTTCGTTGCGCCAAATCCGTCGATCGATCGTCTCATCGAAGTCGACGCGATCACCGCCGGGGCCATCCATCGGCCGGACGTGGTCCTCGCTCTGCCTGGAGGCAAGGGCCTCAACGCGGCGCGCGCCGCGTTCGCCCTGGGCGGGCGCGTGACGGTCGTCTCGATTGTGGCCGGTAGAGCCGGGGACTGGATCGAGGAGCGGCTCGCAGCGATCGGGGTCGAGGCAACCGTGGTCCGCGACGAGGCGGGGCGAGAGACCCGGACCTGCCTGTCGGTCCTCGACCGGTCGACCGGCAGGCTGACCGAGTTCTACGAACCGGGCGAGGGGATCGGGCCTACGGCGTGGGCGTCGCTGGAGGATGCGATCGTCAGCGAACTCGAGGCGGGCGACATCGGTGCCGTCGTCTGCTGTGGGAGCCTGCCCATCGGGGCCCCGACCGATGGTTACGCCCGGATTGTCCGCATGGCTCAGGGGCGCTCAGTTCGCACGGTCGTCGACGGCCACGGTCTGCCACTCCTCGCCGCCCTCAAGGCGCAGCCGAGCGTGGTCAAGGTCAACGCCGCGGAGGCCGGCGAGGCCACCGGCATGTCATCGGCCGAACCCGTTGAACTGGGTCGAGCGCTCGTGCGTGGCGGTGCCGGTCAGGTCATCGTTACCCTCGGCGCGGATGGCGCAGTGGCCTGCGAGCGGGAGTCGGCGTGGCGGCTCAGTTCGCCGGCACCCGTGGGTGCCTACCCGGTGGGGAGCGGTGACGCTTTTGTCGGCGGCCTCGCCGTCGCGCTCGTCGAGGGCGCCTCACTCCTGGATGCGGCGCGCGGGGGCATTGCCGCCGGGTCCGCTAACGCCCTCGTTCGTGGCGCGGGGCACCTTGATGCTGAAACGGCGCATCGACTCGTCGAAACGGTGAAGGTCGTCCCCATCCGCAGCGAAGACGGAAACTGAACGGGATCCCGCTGGAGGCCGCCAGGACGGCCTCCTCCTACGACTCCGACCGGTCGGTCGACTTTCGTGGAGCGGCCGATCACGAATCGCGAGATCGGGGTCCGCTTGTTCATGAGCGAGAAGACATCCACGTGCCAGCGGAGCGGACACTGATCCTCAGCGCAACGCCGATCTCGGCCCCTGCGAGCCTGCCGGGCGTTACAGAAAAGCGTTGTAGCAGGCCGCCCATGGAGCTCGGGTCTTCATCGACGCGCCACGGCCGCGAGAGCGTCGATGAACGGGGGCGACACATTCAGCGACTCGATCCTCGAGAACGCCAGCCCGGCCTCCTCGGCCTGTTCGCGGGCACCGATGTCGATGTCGTACAGGATCTCGAGATGGTCGGACAGGAACTGGACGGGGGCAACCAGGACTGAGTCATGCCCGGCCTCCCGAAGTCCTGGCATGAGGTCGGCAAAATCAGGCTTCATCCACTCCCCTGGCTCGTGGCCGGCGCTCTGCCAGCAGAACTGCCATCGTCCAGCTCTCAGGCCCGCCCGATCCGCGACGGCCTGGGCGGTTTCCCGCAGCTGGGTCAGGTAGTCGGGTTCCTGGTCGGCCACCCGCCTGGGCAGGCTGTGGGCCGTCAGCAGCACCGGGATGCTGTCTCGCTGGTCGGGCGAGGCGTGATCGAGCGCCTCCACGATGCGCTGTGCCAGCGCGTCGACGAAGGCTGGCTCACGATGCCAGGCACCC
>JBDSJV010000216.1:0-3101 GCA_039917225.1 Candidatus Limnocylindrales bacterium | reverse complement strand
AACGTCCGGTGGGTTGCCACCGCGTCCGTGATAGCGGTCGTCGGGATCTTCGTCCACCGGCTCAACCTGATCCTCAATGGCCTCTCGTATGTGCCCATCGGCATGCCGCCTGGGGTCTCAATCGGGGCGCCGCAGGGCGCCATCCCGTCGTTCGCCGAGGTCTACTGGTACGTCCCCACGATCGTCGAGTGGCTGGTCGTCATCGGGATCCTCGGCATCGGCGCGCTGATCTTCACCTTCGCCGTCCTCGTGTTGCCGCTGCAGGAGCCCGAGGACCACTGAGCGCCCGCGTCCGACCGTAGTTGACGACGGGGTCGACACTGGACCCATGGACACTGCAGGACATCTGATCCATGCCGTGTCGAGCGGCATCGCCGGCATCGTCGGCGGAGCGATCCACGCGCTCGGAGCCGCAGCCCGCGCTTTCCTGACGGGTCTCCAGGTGATGTTGCCCGGGCCGTGGCTGCCCATCGTCTCGGCTGGGATCCTCGCGATCATCGTCCGGGGCCTGGTCAGGCGCTGATCCGCCGGAGCCGGGTCCGCCATCATCGCCTTCGCCGATACGCTCTCGGGCGTTGCCCGGGTCGAAGCGTCGTTCCGGGCCGCGACGGGCGACATGGACCTGCCAGGACGGGTCGAGATCATGAAGCCGCGCTATGCCGGGGCGGTGACGGTTTCCGACGCCTGACGGTTCGGATCCCGGGTTGACGCGTCGGCCCACACTGCCGGGGTGAACGTCGCGGGCAACCTCATCCAGTCGATCGGCGATGGCATCGCCGGGCTCGTCGGTGGCGCGTTTCGCGCCCTCGGTGACGCGGCCGAGGGAGTCCTCCACGCGCTGGGGTCCGCCCTGCCCGGCTACTGGCTACCCGCGGTGGTGATCGCAGGTCTGGCGTTGTTCGCCTGGGCGCTCTTCGAGCGGTAGCGGTGTGGCCTCGCCCGTGGCCTCGCCCCCGGCGGCTGTCCGACCCCGACCCCGGCCCCTGGGTTCCTCCCTTGCTCCAGGTGACATTGAGCGTACCCCCAGCGGACCCCGCGGATCGGTCGGGTAGAATGCGCGCCCGATGAAGCGCCCACTCGTGGTCCAGAAGTTCGGCGGCTCCTCCCTCGCAGACGGGGATCGAATCCGGCGCGTCGCGAAGCGGATCGCCCGCGAGCACGCCGCTGGCAGCGACCTCGTCGTGGTGGTCTCCGCGATGGGGGATACCACGGATGAGCTGCTCGCCCTGGCCTCGGCCATCACCGAGGAGCCGGATCCGCGCGAGCTGGACATGCTCCTGGCCACCGGCGAGCACCAGAGCGCCACGCTGGTCTCGATGGCGCTCCACGCGATCGGCGTCAAGGCGATCTCGCTGACCGGGCCGCAGGCCGGGATCACGACCGATGGTCGCTACGGCCGGGCGCGCATCGCCAACATCGACCCGCTCCGGATCCGCGAGGAGATCGAGCGCGGCAACGTCGTCATGATCGCCGGGTTCCAGGGCCAGAGCGCCGAAGCGGCGGGCCGGAACGAGATGACGACCCTGGGCCGTGGCGGCTCCGATACGACGGCCGTCGCGCTGGCGGCCGCACTCGGCGCCGAACGATGCCAGATCTTCACCGACGTCAAGGGCATCTACACCGCGGATCCGCGGGTGGTTCGGACCGCCCGGCAGCTCGCGGTCATCGGCTACGAGGAGATGCTCGAGCTCGCCCACCAGGGCGCCCAGGTCATGCAGACCCGCGCCGTCGAGCTCGGCTGGGTCAATGACGTCGTGATCGAGGTCCTCAGCTCGTTCGAGGATGCCCCCGGAACACTGATCAAGGAGGACCCACTCGTGGAACAGCGAAACAAGGTCCGGGGCCTGGCCCATGACCGCAACGTTGCCAAGGTCACGGTCGTGGCGGTTCCCGACCGCCCGGGCGTCGCCCGAGCCCTGTTCGATCCCCTGGCCGAAGCCGGGATCAACGTGGACATGATCGTCCAGAACGTCGGGCACGGCGCCACGACGGACATGTCCTTCACGGTCCCGCGGGCGGACCTCGCCAGGGCGAAGAAGGTGCTCGAGCCGGTCGTCCGCGACCTCGGCGCCCGCGAGCTGACCTCGGATGCGTCCGTGGCGAAGGTCTCGATCATCGGCGCCGGGCTGCACAACGCGCCCGGCTACGCGGCCCGCATGTTCGGGACGCTTGCCGATGCCGGCGTGAACATCGAGATGATCTCGACGTCCGAGGTCCGGATCACCTGCATGATCGCCGAGTCCGCGCTGCCCCAGGCGCTCGATGCGCTCCACGGGGCATTCGAGCTGGCGACGCCGGACCCGGTCGATGCCGCGGCCGCGGGCCTGACCGGCTGAGCGCATGACGACGACCCTGGCCCCGGAAACCTTCTCGCGCGTCGAACACTTCGCGTCGGTCGCCTCCACGAACGACGTCGTTCGTGGCTGGCTGGCCGGGGGAACGCCGGAAGTCTGCGTCGCGGTTGCTGACCAGCAGACCGCTGGCCGGGGTCGAAACGGGCGAGCCTGGGTGGCGCCGCCCGGTTCATCGCTGCTCGCCTCGCTCGGCTTCCGCCCGACGTGGTTGCCGCCCGCGGACAGCTGGCGACTCGCAGCCCTCGTGGCGATGGCCATGTCGGATGCCGCCGAGGATCATGCCGGCCTGGCGGAGGGCACCATCCGGCTCAAGTGGCCCAATGACCTGGTCATCGTCAGCGGCGGCCCGGACGCGCTGCTGGTCGGCGATCTCACCGCGGACGAGGCTCGCGAGCGCCAGTCCGGCCCGATCGCGCTCCAGAAGCTGGCGGGGATCCTGGGCGAGACGGATGGACTGGGAACCGATGACCCGCGCGTTGTGATCGGCATCGGCCTGAATGCGGACTGGGACGACGCGGCGGTGCCCGCCGAGCTCGCCACATCCATGACCACGCTGCGCGCGGCCTCGGGCGGCCGGCCGATCGATCGCGAGGCGCTCCTCGAGGCATTCCTCGGCCGAATGGAGACGCGGGTCTCTGCGCTGCGGGCCGGTCGGTTCGATGTTGCCGGCTGGACCGATCGCCAGGTCACGACCGGGCACCTCGTCTCGCTCGCCTCGCTCGATGGCGAAGTCCAGCACCTTTGCGC
>JBDSJV010000215.1:0-3394 GCA_039917225.1 Candidatus Limnocylindrales bacterium | reverse complement strand
AGGCGATCGTGAACGCGCGCCGGCTCGAGCAGCTGCACAGGCAGCAGGCCGAGATGGAGCACCAGCTGGCAGGCCAGCGGCGCCTGATCGCCGTCAACGAGCGGCTCCTGTCGACCCTCGACGCCTCGAGTGTCCTGGAGCTTGTCGCAGACTCCCTGAAGGCGGTCGTGGCCTATGACTCGCTGACGATCTACCGCGTGGACCTCGTCCAGCAAATCCGCCAGCCCGTCATCGCCCGGGATCGGTTCGCCGACGTCATCCTCGGGTACTCGGCGCCGATCGGCGCGGGCATCACGGGCTGGGCTGTGGAGCACCGGGAGGCCGTCCTCGCCAACGACGCCATCCACGACGCACGGTCGGTCCAGATCCCCGGCACCCCGCTCGAGCCGGAGTCGATGATCGTCGTTCCCCTGATCGTCCTCGACGAGGTCCTGGGCACCCTGAACATCGCGCGGATCGGCGAGGACACGCACTTCTCCGCGAACGAGTTCGAGCTGACCAAGCTGTTTGCGGCCCAGGCCGCCATTGCGCTTCGAAACGCCGATACCCACGGCCTGATCAAGGTCCAGGCCGAACGCGACGCGCTGACGGGGCTCAAGAACCACGGGTCCTTCCAGCGCGAGGCTGGTGAGGCCATCGCGAACGTGGACGGCCACGGACTATCGATCCTGATGATGGACCTGGATCGCTTCAAGGCCTACAACGACGCGCTCGGCCACCCGGCCGGAGACGCGCTTCTCGCTGCGGTTTCGCGGGCCATCGAGGCATCCATCCGGGCTGGCGACGCGGCGTATCGGTACGGCGGAGATGAGTTCGCGGTCATCCTGCCCGGAACGGGACCGGCCGGAGCCGACGAAGCGGCCCGGCGCATCCGTGCCGCGGTCGACAGTCTGAACGATAAGCGCTCCGGGCCGGTCGTCTCAATCAGCATCGGCGTCGCGTGTCTGCCTGAGAATGGGGCGACGAAGGACACGCTCATCGAGGTGGCGGACGCTGGACTCTATGCCATGAAGGGCAATCGACGCAGGGCCTCGCCGGAGGACCCGCTCGTCGCGGCCCTCGATGAGACGGCCGGCGCCATGCTCAGCGGCGGCACGACGACCGACCTCCTCAATGCGGTGCTCGCCCGAGCGGCCACGCTGCTTGGCACCGGCCACGCGTACCTCTCGATCGTGGACGCGAGTGGACGACAGCTCGAGGTGCGCGCCGGACACGGCCTCTACGCGCCGTGGGTTGGGCAAACACTCTCCACCGATGTCGGCGTCGCGGGAACCGTCTGTCGGACCGGCCGGCCGTTCGCCGTCGACGACTACGCAACCTTCCCTGACCGGGCGCCAGGCACGGACGGCGTGCCGCTCGGCGCCGTGCTTGGCGTTCCGCTGATGTCCCACGGACGGGTCATGGGCACGATCGGCGTCGCCTCCGGATCGGTCGAGCGAACATGGGGCACACCGGATATCGAAGCCCTCAGCCGGTTCGGGCAGCTCGCGTCGATCGCGCTTGAAAACGTTCGCCTCCAGGAGGCTGCCCTCCGCGGGCCTGCCGACCCGGTGACGGGACTCCCCACGCGTGAACGCCTTGTCGATGCCGTACATGACGCCCTGCATGGGTCCGACGAGGCCGGCGGCACATTCTCGGTCCTGCTGCTCGACATCGATCGCTTCAAGGTCATCAACGAAGGACTCGGCCACGAGGCCGGCGACCGCGTACTGGCCGAGGTCGGCCGGCGGATTGCCATGGTGCTCGACCCCGGCGACCTGGTAGCCCGGTTCGGTGGTGACGAGTTCGCGATCCTGCTCAAGGCTGCCGACGAGGATCGAGCGGCGCAGGTGGCGGAGAGGATCATCTCCAACCTCAGGTCGCCGATGGACCTCGACGGGCGTCTGTGGTTCATCTCGGCGAGTGTCGGGTTGGTCGTCCGCCGAGCGAGCCACACGACGCCGGGCAGCATGCTGCGGGAGGCTGAGGTCGCCCTCGTGCAGGCCCAGTCCGAGCCAGCCGCTCGCATCACCCGCTTCGATCCGGTCCACAGCCGGCCGGCGCTGGAGCGCCTCGATCTCGAATCCGACCTCCAGGCAGCCATCGAACACGACGAACTCATCGTCCATTACCAGCCGATCGTGGACCTGCGAACCGAGCGGATCATGGGGTTCGAGGCGCTGGTGCGATGGCAGCATCCGACCCGCGGTCTCATTCCGCCGCTCGCCTTCATCCCGATGGCCGAGGAGACGGATCTCATCATCCCGCTCGGCGCGGTCGTCCTGGAGAAGGCCTGCCGGCAGGCTCGCGCCTGGCGCGAGATGTGGCCGACGGAACGACTGGTGATGAGCGTCAATCTCTCCCCGCGCCAGTTCGCCGACTCGCAGCTGGTCGCATCGATCGAGGCCACCCTCAAGCTGACCGGGCTCGATCCCTCGGCGCTCGAGCTGGAGATCACCGAGACCGCGGTCATGGATCGCTCGGTCGCCAGCATCCAGGCGCTCACCGCCCTCCGGGCGTTCGGCGTCCGCCTGATCCTCGACGACTTCGGGACCGGCTACTCATCGCTCGCCCAACTGCGACATCTGCCACTCGACGCGATCAAGGTGGATCGATCGTTCGTGACCGAGCTCGATGACGACGATCCGAACGTGGCCATCGTCCAGACGGTTCTGTCGCTGGCTCACGGACTTGGAATGACCGTCGTGGCCGAGGGTATCGAGCGGGCCGAGCAGGCGCTCCGCCTGCGCGAACTCGGGTGCGACCTTGGGCAGGGCTACCTGTGGTCCACGCCAGGGCCGCCCGACCAGATTGAGACCCTGGTCGAGGAAACCCTCCGTCAGCGGCGGTTGCCGAGCAGCCGGAGCAGGAACAGGAACAGGTTGACGAAGTCGAGGTAGAGCGACAGTGCTCCCAGGACCGCCGCCTTCTCCACTGATCCCGTCTGCACGACCAGCGCTCCGGACGAGATCCGCTGTGCGTCGTAGGCGGTCAGCGCCGTGAAGATCACGACTCCGATGAGCGAGATGATCCAGCTGAGCGTCCCACTGGCGAAGAACATGTTCAGGACGGACGCCACGATCAGCCCGACCACGCCGATCATCAGCATTCCACCGAGACCGGACAGGGACCGCTTGGTGGTGACGCCGTACAGACCCGCCGCCCCGAACATCGCGGAGGCGGACAGGAAGGCGGTCGTCACCGACTCGCCGGTATAAAGCGACACGATGACGGCCATCGTGAAGCCGAGCGTTGCCGCATAGACGAAGAAGAGGCCGAGCGCGAGCGTCGCGCTCATACGCCTGATACCGAGCCCGATGACCCAGACGAGCGCCAGCTGCCCAATCAGGATCGGCAGGAAGAAGTCACCGGTGCGGACGAGCACCTGCTCGTTCGACCCGACGACGAATGCCAC
>JBDSJV010000214.1:0-4992 GCA_039917225.1 Candidatus Limnocylindrales bacterium | reverse complement strand
CTCGTTCCTATATCGCAACAAGGTCTGTCATGCACGATTTCATCCCCAGTACCGCTCGCGCTCCGGGCACTTGGCCCGTGCTCATCGGGGCATTCGCGCTCGTCCTCGCGGCCTGTTCGGGCGCGGCAGCCCCGGCCGGCTCCGCAGTGCCAGGCGCCACCCCGGCGCCGACGACGGCCGGAGTCGCACCGAGTTCGGACACGTCGCCGGCATCTGGCGAGAGCTCTGCTCCTGAGGCCTCGCCGGCCATCGGCGGAGCGGTTCTGACCCAGAGTTGGGCGACCGCCGACCTGACGGACGTCCGAAACGGAACCACCTTCCGGATCGCGGACCTCGTGGCAGCTGATCGGGTCGTGTTCATCGAGACGATGGCCATCTGGTGCTCGAGTTGCCGATCACAGCAGCGCGACGCGGTGAAGGCCCTCGCGATCCTTGATCCTGAGCGCGTCACCTGGATCGGCGTCGACGTCGACAGCTCGGAGAGCGCGTCGGCACTCGCCGAGTACAGCCGCTCCCTCGGCTTCGACTGGCCGTACGTGGTGGGGTCGGACGACTTCCTCCGGGCGCTCAACGACGACTTCGGGTCCCAGGTCCTGTCACCGCCGTCAACGCCGATCATCGTCGTCGGAACCGACGGGACGGTGACGCTGACGGAGTTCGGCCACAAGAGCGTGGACCGGATCCTCGAGCTCGCTACCTCCAACGGCGCCTGAGCGAGGCGCCAGGTCCGATGCTTGACCAGCTGGTCGCGGCGCTGTCCGGCTTCGGCCCCGTTGGGCTCGGGCTCGCGAGCGCCGCGTCGCCCTGTCTGCTGCCGCTCTATCCGGGGTTCGTGGCCTATCTGGCCGCCAACAGCAAGGCACTCGAGGGTCGGCGCGGGACGGGGTTGCTCGGGCTGATCGTGCTCGGCGGCGTCCTCACGATGATGACGCTCATCGCGGTCGTGCTCGTCATCGTCGCGGTGCCGACCAGCCGCCTGCTGGCGGTCGCAACGCCGATCATCGACGGCCTGCTCATCCTGCTCGGGATCCTCCTCCTGGCCGGGCGAAACCCGTTCGAGCGCCTGCCCGGGGCGACCGTCCCGCTGGTCAGCAATCCGTACGGACGCGCCTACCTGTACGGCCTGTTTCTTGGCCCGATCGCCCTTCCGTGTGCGGGGCCCTTCCTGATCTCCTTGCTCGGGATCAGCCTGGGGGTGGCCGACGCTGCCGGGAAGATGGGGACGTTCCTCCTCTTCGGGCTCGGCTTCGGATTGCCGCTCGTGCTCCTGTCCTTCCTCACCGGCATGCGCGCCCAGGCCATCGTTCGCTGGATCGTCCTGCAGCACCGTCGGATCGAGGTCGGTGCCGGATTGCTCCTGATCGTCGTCGCGATCGCCGATCTCATCGACAAGTGGGAGTCGATCGGACTGACCCTCGGGCTCGGATGACCAGCGAGGGCCCCTGAAGCCTCGCTCGGGCCGTACCATCGCGCCCATGGAAGACGAGGGACAAGCGCCGCGCCCGGGTCCGCTTGAGGGCCTACGTGTCGTCGACTGTTCCACGGTCCTGGCCGGGCCGTACTGCACGATGCTGCTGGCCGACCTCGGAGCCGAGGTGATCAAGGTCGAACCACCCGACGGCGACGCGACGCGAGGCTGGGGTCCCCCGTGGGTGGGGGACGAGTCGGCCGGCACCAGGACTGCTGCGTATTTCCTGGCGGTCAATCGCAACAAGCGGAGCCTGCGGCTGGATCTGCGAACCGACGACGGCCGCGAGGTTCTGCGCCGGCTCATCGCCGGTGCCGACGTGCTGGTCGAAAACTATCGCGCGGGCGGTTTCGAGCGGCTCGGGTTCTCCGACGCAGTGCTGGATGGGCTCAACGCGAACCTCGTTCACCTGGCGATCGGCGGCTACGGGGCCGGTGGTCCCGACGCGGCCAAGCCCGGCTATGACTTCGTAGTCCAGGCGACCGGTGGCCTGATGTCCATCACCGGCTATGCCGACGGGCCGCCGACGAAGGTCGGCGTGGCGATCAGCGATGTCGTCACTGGACTGTTCGGGACCATCTCAGTACTCGCCGGGCTCCTGGCGAAACCGCGTGCCGGCGGTCAGCGCGTGGACGTCTCGATCCTGCAGAGCACGCTCGCGATCCTTGCCAATCAGGCCCAGAACGCCTTCGTGACCGGGCGCGCACCCGGGCGACGCGGCAATGCCCATCCGAACATCGTCCCGTACGAGACCTTCCCCACGGCCGACGGAATCATCGCGGTGGCCGTCGGCAGCGAGCGCCAGTGGGTCAGGTTGTGCGAGGCGCTCGCGATGCCGGAACTGGCTGCGGATCAGCGATTCGCGACGAACGGGGACCGAGTGGATCGGCGTGCGGCGTTGATCCCGCTGCTCGCCGCGCGGTTCGCGACGGACACGTCAGCCGCATGGCTGGCTCGGCTCGACGATGCCGAGGTTCCGGTTGGACCGCTGCTCGACGTCCTCGAGGCGTTTGCTTCCCCGCAAGCGCGGGCCGTCGAGGCCCGGGTGCCGATGTCGCATCCTGCTCTTGGTCAAGTGGACCAGGTTCGCAGTCCGTTCGATTTCGCGGCCACCCCGACCAGCATCCGGATCCCGCCGCCGCTCCTTGGCGAGCACACGGACAAAATTTTGGCTGAACTGGGTTTCGACGCGTCGTCGATCTCGCAGATGCGGGCGTCGAGAACCGTCTGACCCCTCGCCCGGCCCAGCGCAGCTCTGACGCGAGCATGTCCATCAGCAGGCCGTCGTGCCAGACGCCGTCGATGTCACGCTCGTACTCGCGCATGATCCCGACGGGTCGGAACCCGACCTTCCTGTATGCCCGGATCGCGCGCTCGTTGCTCGCCGACGGATCGATCGTCAGCCGATGATGACCCCGGTCCTCGAATAGGTGAAGCGCGACGGTCCGGATCGTCTCGGGGCCGATGCCCTGCCCCTGCCAGCGGGTGGCGACGAACAGGTCGATCCCGGCATGCCGGTAATCGGGCGTGAGATCTTCCCTCGTGGATCCACCAGCGCGCGACGTCGGGTTCGGCCAGGATCCCGCGCATCGCCGACCGGTCCGAGTCGGTCAGCGGTCGGAGCCGAATACGGGAGCTCGTGAGTTCAAGGTCGTCCACAGGGCCCATCGTCGCTCGGAGCGGCGCTGCCGGCAAGCGATGCGTGCAGTCGTGCGCGGATCGGCGGCCGTCATGCGGCCCCGTCGCGCTAGACTCGCCCGACTGACGACTTCAGGGAGAGATATTCCGATGACCGACACTCGCGAGCGCTGGGCGCTCATCCTCGGCGCCTCGTCCGGCATGGGCGAGGCCACGTCCCGTGCCCTCGCCAAGGCCGGCTACAACATCTGCGGCATCCACCTCGATTTCCGGGCCGCACTCGAGCGAGTCGAAGGGGTCAAGGCCGACCTTGCCGCCGAGGGTCGCGAGGTCCTGTTCATCAACATGAACGCCGCCGACGACGAGAAGCGCACCGCCGCGCTCGACGCGCTCGAGGCGCGCTTCGCCGAGGCGCGGACAGCGGGTCGAGAGCCGTACGTTCGGGTCGTGATGCACTCGCTGGCGTTCGGCAGCCTCGTACCGTTCATCACCGACGACCCGAAGGAGGGCGTCGACCGCAAGAAGATGGAGATGACCCAGGACGTGATGGCCAACAGCCTCGTCTACTGGGTCCAGGACCTCTACCGGCGCGGCTTCCTCGGCCAGGGCTCGAAGATCTACGCTATGACCTCCGAGGGATCGAGCCGGGTCGTCCCGTCGTACGGCGTCGTCTCGTCGGCGAAAGCCGCCCTCGAAAGCCACATCCGGCAGCTCGCCATGGAGCTGGCCCGCAAGGGCATTGGGGCTACCGCCAATTCGATCCGGGCCGGCGTGACGATCACTCCGGCGCTGCTAAAGATCCCCGAGTCGCAGACGATGATCGACATCACGATGAAGCGAAATCCGACCGGTCGGATGACCACCCCTCAGGACGTCGCAAATGCGATCGTGACGCTCTCCGGCGAGGGTACCGACTTCATCAACGGCGACATCATCAGCGTCGACGGCGGCGAGTTCATCACCGGCGGCTGAACGGTCGAGCCGGACGACGAACACGCGATCGCCGGGCTCCACGCGGAACGGCCAGATCACCTTCGATCACCAGCGGTGGCTCGATCGTCCCGGAAGGGCGGGCCGTTCGGCCCTTCGTCGACGATCCACCATCGGCAATGCTGAGCTCCGCCGGTAATTCGGCCTGCCCCACCATTTCCAGCGAGGTTCTTCGAGCGTGAGAGATCGTCCACAACCGAAGCTGACACGCCGCGATCGACGCGATATCGAGCGTCGCGAGCGTCCAGCGCACCCACGACCGACGATGGCCAGCGCGACGTCCCGACCACCGGCCTGGCGTTCGCCAATGGTCCTGATCACGGTCGCCGCGCTCGTCATCGGCGGGGCCGTGATCCTGCTCAACCGGCCATCGACGCCAACGACGGCGGGCGGCGACCTGATCGGCCCGCCGGCCATCTACTCGGCCGACATCGTGAGCGGCCAGTCCCTTGGTCGCGCCGACGCACCGGTCGTCCTGTCCGTGTGGTCCGATTTCCAGTGCCCGGTGTGCGGCCGGTTCGTGCGTGACCAGTACGCCAATCTCAAGGCGACGTTCATCGACACGGGCGTCCTCCGGATCGAGTCCCACGACATCGCGATCCTCGGGTCGGGTGACCCCGACGAATCCTTGGAGTTGGCGGTCGGGGCGCGCTGCGCCAGCGAGCAGGGTCGCTACTGGCAGTACCACGACCTCATCTTCTGGAACCACGGACGCGAGAATCGCGGCGACTACGGACCGGAGTTCCTGGCTGCCGTGGCAAACCGGGCCGGTGTTGACCGCTCGGCCTGGGATTCCTGCGTGGCCGCGGACACGGTCCGCGATGCGGTGATGGCTGAGACCGTGGCAGCGGTGCGCGAGGGCATCAATTCGACGCCGACGTTGTCCCTCAACGGCA
>JBDSJV010000213.1:0-6057 GCA_039917225.1 Candidatus Limnocylindrales bacterium | reverse complement strand
CAGCGAGGCGCGACGTCGTCGCCCACCGAGCCCGTGAGCGCCACGTGCTGAGCCGGATCGTGGACCGCGGCGCCATCACCGCCGCGTATGTCGGGATCGGCATGGCGATCACGATCGGCGTGAGCTTCCTGCTCGTGATTCCGATCGAGCCCATCTACTGGGCGCTCGCCGTTCCCTCCGGGATGCTCATCGGGTATTACGCGAATGCCCGATCCGGGACGCGCCGGGGTGCATGGGGACGGATCACGACCAACGCTCTCTTTGCCGGTCTCGTGACGGGCCTGACGTTCGCCGCCCTGCTGCTGGGCATCAAGGCGCTCTTCTTCGCGGCGGACGATGGCTATCGCGACCCGGGTCTCGGCGGTCGGGTCACGTGCCAGCCCGGCGGTGACTGCGTCTATCGTCGCTACCTCGAGAAGCAGCCCGAGGTGCTGGCCGACGCCGGTGTCACCGATGCCGCGACCTTCTCGACCTACTACTGGGCCGAGCAGTGGACGTCAGCCTCGCTGCTGACGCTCGTGTCCGGCGGCTTCGGGCTGGTCGGCGGCGCTCTGTACGGTCTCACGAGACCCAAAGCCGACTGACGCCGCGCAGGCCCTGGCGCGATATCGCGCCAGGGGTTTGGGCTCCCCAAACGAAACGCCCCGGCGGATGCCGGGGCGTCAGTGAGGCGGTTGAACCGACCACGTCAGGCTTTGCTTGCCTTCTTGGCGGGAGACTTCTTCGCGGCCGGCTTGGCCGTGGTCGACTTGGCCGAAGCCGCCTTGGCGGCGGGCTTGGTCGCGGCCTTCGCAGCCGGCTTCGCGGCGGCCTTCTTGGCCGCGGTCGCCTTGGCGGCGGACTTGGTCGCTTTGCCTGCCTTCGGGGCCTCGACGGCCCTGGCGACGGCCTTGGCTGCGGCCGCACTCGCGGCTGCGGCAGCTTCCGCACGGCTCGACTTGCTCAACGCAGCGCGCGCCTTGCCAGCCGCTGTCTGAGCGCCCTTGGCCTTGCCGGCCTTGCCGGCGGCGATTCGAGCCTTGGCAGCCTTGAGCGCGGCCGTCTTGCCGATCGTCTTGGCCACGTGGGACGAGACCGTAGCGGTGCCACCAACGGCAGCATTCACCTTGCGCACGAGGCGTGACTTGCGTCGAGCCGCTGCGTTCGGATGGATGGCGCCGTTCTTTGCGGCGCGATCGAGGGCGCTGATCGCATCGGTTAGGGCCACCATCGGGTCAGTTCCCTTGGTCGGCGAGGTCGCGGCGGTGAGGGCGGCCTTGACGAGCGTCTTCGCAGCGGTCCGGCGCGGCCCTAGAATCTCGTGCCGGCGCTCAGCGGTGCGGACGCGCTTCAGGCCCGACGGCGTGCGTGCGCCTGTCCATGTCCGGGGCGTCTTTGCCAAGGTGCGAAACCTCTCGTGCGGGATGTATCTCTTCAGGCGCGGGCGGCATAGCCCGGGCGCGAACGGGGATGGTACCAGAGCCACTCGCAAAGGGCCATGGCGGCGATATGGGTCGCCGGAATATGGCTCCCCGGCGCGACTGTCAGAATTCCCAGCAATGATCGCCATCGTCGGTGGCCTTGGAGCCGCCATCTCCTGGGCCATCGCGACGCTGGGCTCGTCTCGATCGAGTCGAATGATCGGGCCGATGTCGGTCCTGGCATGGGTGATGATCGTCGGTTTCGTCGTGAGCATCCCGCCCACGATCGCGACGCTGCCGACGCTCGCGCCGATGTCACCAGCCCAGATCGCAGGCCTGGCGATCAACGGCGTCGCCTTCACGGCCGGCCTGCTGCTCGCCTATCAGGCCCTCGTGATCGGTCGTGTCTCGATCGTCACGCCCATCGTCTCGACTGAGGGTGCCGCTGCCGCTGTCGCTTCGGTCGTCCTTGGAGAGGCCCTGGGGATTCCCACGGCGATCATGCTCGGACTGATCGCGATCGGTGTCGTTCTAGCTTCGATCGATCGACGGGCGGATGAAGTGGCCGCGGTCGACGCACCAGCCGTCGCCATCGATCGGGATGATCCGAACGAGGTGGTTCCGGCGCCGACTGCTCCACAGCCCGCTGCCAGACCGCGTCACGTCCGCGAGGACGCGGCGGCCACCCGGCGGAGCGTCCTCCTCGCGATCTCGGCCTCCATCGCGTTCTCGATCGGGCTGATCACCAGCGCCCGTCTCGGCGACGTGCCGATCGCCTGGATCCTGCTGACCTCGCGAGCCGCCGGCGTCATCCTCATCGGCATCCCGCTGATCGTGAGTGGTCGGCTGCGGCTGTCGCGCCGGGCACTACCCCTCGTGATCTCGTCCGGTGTGTTCGAGACGATCGGGGCCGCGGCCTATGTGACCGGCGCGCATGCCAGCCCCGCGATGGCGGCAGTCCTCAGCTCCCAGTTCGCGGCTATTGCCGCCGTATCGGCGTTCATCCTCTTCGGAGAGCGGCTGGCCCGGATCCAGATCGTGGGGATCGTGCTGATCGGCGCTGGTGTCACCGTGCTGGCGGTGATCCGGGCCTGACCCGCGCCGGCCCCTCGGCTATCCGAGGCTAGCCGGCAACCTCGGCAGCAGAGCGTGGTCCAGGGACTCGTGCTGGATGATCACGCGGGCGCCGGTCGCCGCCATCATTGCCTCGACCCGGTCCATCGAGGCAAGTGTCTGAGCCCGGTCCGTGTTGTAGACCGGCACGCGCCGATGTCGGCGGCTTTGTGCCTGGTGCCAGAGGTCGCCGGACAGCAGAATCGGCCCCGACTCGACCAATCGGACCAGGAGGACCACGTGGCCAGGGGTATGGCCCGGTGCCTGGATGATCGTGACCGATCCGTCACCGAAGACGTCGTGATCGTCGGTGGCCAGGCGGGTCGTGGCGCCTTCGAGCGCCGCATAGTCGTCCATCGCCCCTGGGTCGCCGTTCTCGTCACCGAACATGAAATCCCGTTCTGCCGGGTTGACGATCCAGGTCGATCGAGCGAAGAGACCGGCGTTCCCCGAGTGGTCCCAGTGGCCATGCGAGAGCGCCACGAAGCGGATGTCGGCGGGCGCCAGGCCCAGGGTCCCCAGCTGGTCGGCAAGGCCCGCTCCGGGTGTGGCCCATGCGCCCAGATCAGTCCGGGTCGGTGAGATGCCCGTGTCCCACAGCAGGTCGCCATCCGGATGCCGGATCAGGAAGCAGGGAACGGGCAAGTCCAGGGTGAGTCCTTCGTAGGCACCGTCGTCGGCCAGCTCGGTGGCGTCAGTTCTGGTTGCCCGGATTCGCCCGCCATCCAGAACGTAGACGTGGACCTTTCCGGGGCTCGGCATGGCTGACTCCTCGGTCGGTCTCGGTGCGGCATCAGACTAGACGGCCAGTGGGGACAGGATCGCATCTGGTCGCATGCGGGGCAATGGCAATACAGCTCCCCGCGGATGCCTCGCCTCGTTGCATGCTGACCCTCCGCTACACTCCCGACCCGTGACCATCCCTCAGAGCCGGCTGCGCAACTTCTCGATCATCGCCCACATCGATCACGGCAAGTCCACCCTTGCCGATCGGTTGCTCGAGGCGACGCATGCGATCGATCCCCGCCAGATGACGAGCCAGGTCCTCGACTCGATGGACCTCGAGCGCGAGAAGGGGATCACGATCAAGGCGCGGGCGGTGCGCCTCGAATACATCGCGGCCGATGGACTGCACTACGGGCTCAACCTGATCGATACGCCCGGCCACGTCGACTTCAGCTACGAGGTCAGTCGCAGCCTGCAGGCCTGCGAGGGCGCGATCCTCGTCGTGGATGCCGCGCAGGGGATCGAGGCGCAGACGCTCGCCAACGTCCACCTGGCCCTCAAGGAGGGCCTGACGATCATCCCGGTCCTCAACAAGATCGACCTTCCGTCGGCGCAGCCAGACGTCGTGATGGACGAGCTCGAGAACATCCTGGCGATCCCGCGCGAGGAGGTGATCCTTGCCTCGGCCAAGGAGGGCATCGGCATCACCGAGATCCTCGAGGCCATCGTGGCGCGCATTCCAGCCCCAAAGGGCGATCCCGCGCTGCCGCTCAAGGCGCTCGTCTTCGACTCGCACTACGACCAGTACAAGGGCGTGATCTGCTACGTCCGCCTCGCCCAGGGCACGCTCCACTCCCACGATCGCATCCGGCTCATGCAATCCGGTGCCGAAGCCGACCTCCTCGAACTCGGCTTCTTCCGGCCCGCGCTGGTGCCCGTTCCGATGATCCACGCCGGTGACGTGGGCTACCTGGCGACCGGACTCAAGAACGTCCGCGAGGCCCAGGTCGGCGACACGGTCACGAGTGCCGCCGGCTCTGCGACCGAGCCGCTGCCCGGCTACCAGGAGGCCAAGAGCCTCGTCTTCGCCGGCATCTACCCGGTCAGTGGCGAGGACTACCCGCTCCTCCGCGACGCCATCGAGAAGCTCCACCTCAACGACGCTTCCTTCACCTATGAACCCGAGAGTTCGGTCGCGCTGGGGTTCGGGTTCCGCTGCGGGTTTCTCGGGCTGCTCCACATGGAGATCGTCCAGGAGCGCCTGGAGCGCGAGTTCAACCTCGATCTCATCGCCTCGGCGCCGTCGGTCGAATACCAGGTCGTCATGACCCACGGCCGGGGAACGGTGGCGATCGACAACCCGGCCTTCCTCCCGCCGGTCTCCGAGATCGAGGAGATCCTCGAGCCGTGGGTGTTGCTGTCCGTGGTGACCCCGTCGAGCTACATCGGGCCGCTGATGGAGCTGTCCACGAACCGGCGCGGCTCGTTCATCGGGCTCGAGTACATCGACCCGGTCCGGGTGCTCATGAAGTTCGAGCTGCCGCTGGCCGAGCTGATCGTGGACTACTTCGACCAGCTCAAGACCCGCACCGCGGGCTATGCGTCGATGGATTACGAGGAGATCGGGTACCGGGCAGCGCACCTCGTGAAGCTCGATGTCCTCGTCGCCGGCGAGCCCGTCGACGCGCTCTCGATGATCGTCCACCGCGACAAGTCGGTGTCCCTCGGGCGAACGCTGGCCGAGCGGCTGAAGCAACTGATCCCGCGCCAGATGTTCGAGATCCCGATCCAGGCGGCGATCGGCTCGAACGTCGTCGCCCGCGAATCCGTCCGGGCCATGCGCAAGAACGTGCTCGCCAAGTGCTACGGTGGCGACATCAGCCGCAAGCGCAAGCTGCTCGAGAAACAGAAGGAGGGCAAGCGCCGCATGAAGCGCGTGGGTTCCGTCGAGATCCCCCAGGAAGCCTTCCTCGCCATGCTCCGGACGGACGAGAACTAGGCTCCATGGAAGAGGGACTCCGCGCCCTGGTCGCGTTCGGGATCACCCTGCTGCTGGTGATGCTCCGCCTCGACGCCGAGCGGTTCGGGGCGGCCGAGTACGACGAGCCCGTGGGCGGTCATCCACCGTCGATCCTGCGACGACTGGCCTGGTATGGCATCGGTGTTGCGGGCGTGGTGGCGATCCTCGTCATCCACCCGGCTCCGACCCGGGACCTGTTCTTGACGGGCGGCACACCTGGCGGGATCGCGCTCGGGTTCCTGCTGGCGGCCATCGGTGGCGGCGTTGCCGTCGGGATCGCCTGGCGCCGCTACCGCCACCTCCGGCTGCCCGACGTCGCGCAGTACCCGGGAGCCCTGGTCAACGAGGTGGCGACGGCATTCCTCGACGAGGCGGTCTTCCGGGGCGCCCTGCTCGGGTTCCTCGTCTTCGGGGGGATGGACCCAACCCTCGCGCTCGTGACGCAGGCGGTCGTCTACACGTTGGCAACGCGCCTCGGGGCACCGGGCCGCGACCGCTCGATGTTCCTTCTCGCCCTCGTGATCGGGCTCGTCGCGGGTTGGGCAACGGTCCTCACTGGCGGCATCGCGGCCGCGATCCTGGGCCACGGCGTGACGCGGGTGGCCGTGTTCCTCACGACCGGGCATCCAGGCCAGCCCGCTCCACGCGGCGCCGAGGTCGAGGAAATCGAACGCCGCCGGCGCGCGCCCGAGGGCTGGCGTGTCGTGACTGGCCGGGGTTCGCATCGGGATCGATAGCGCGAGCGCCGTGCTCCCGAGTCCGCCTGAGGCCCTCTACGTCCACGTTCCGTTCTGCGTC
>JBDSJV010000212.1:0-5415 GCA_039917225.1 Candidatus Limnocylindrales bacterium | reverse complement strand
GTCTCGAGGGGTTGCGGCGCCGAATTCGTCACCACATCGAACAAGCCGCGACGCTGGCGTCGTGGGTTGACGCGGATCCGAGGTTCGAACGAATGGCTCCGGTCCCGTTCTCGACTGTCTGCCTCCGCCTCACCTTACCGCAAGGGGCCGACGAATCCCCGGAGGCATACGAAGCCCGCCTCGACGCTCTCAACGCAGCCCTCCTCCAGGCTGTCAACGACACCGGAGAGGTGTTTCTCTCGCACACGCGGCTGCACGGACGGTTCGTCATTCGCGTGGCCCTGGGCCAGATCCGGACCGAGGATCACCACGTCGCTCGCGCCTGGGCGCTGCTTCAGCGGGAGGCCGCGCTCCTCAATTGACCTGGGCTCGGGCGTGGGCCGTCGGGCGGGCGACGAACATGGCATCATCGAGGCAACGCCACAGACCGCAGGAGGAGCCGAGCACGTGCCGCCGATCACCGAGCTGACACGCATCGAGCCGGTGCATCTCGATCGCCTCGACCGCCAGGGCATCTTCACCACGGGCCTCCTGCTCGAAGTGAGCGAGACGAGCACGCGCCGCCAGACCCTCGCGGACCAGGTTGACGCGAGCACGAATGACGTCCTCACCTGGCGTGACGAGGCGCTGATGCTCAACCTGGCTGGCTTCGGCTCGGTTGACCACGTGCTGCTCAGTCAGGCAGGCCTCGAGGGTCTCCGTGACATCCTCGCCGTGGATCTCGACGAGTTCCGACGCCGGATCGCCCGGGCGGCGAAGGAGCTGAAGCTCGACGTCCCGTCCGAGCTGACCCTCGAGAGCTGGTGGGAGCAGGCCCGCACGCTCGAGGACGAGTAGCTCAGGGGCAATCTGATCCCGGCGGTACCATTCGCCGATGCGCCCGATCTCCGGTATCGCCGCGAGCCTGGTCGCCGTCGCGACCGCCCTGGTCCTGCTCGTCGTCGCGGTGACGCCGTTCCTCACACCCGCCTGGGTCTCCTTCGAGCAGGGGAGGGCCGAAGCGGCCGCCTGGACCGGATACAGCCCTGACGAACTTCGGACTGCCACCGAGGCGATCCTGAACGATCTCGTCGTCGGGCCCCCCGCGTTCGACGTCTCGATCGATGGCCAGCCCGTCCTCATCGAAGCCGAGCGGGGCCACATGCGCGATGTACGGCGGGTCTTCTCGGGCTTCTACCTGGCCGGTGTGGCGGCCCTCCTGCTGCTCCTGGTCGGTCGGGTCGCTGCCGGTCGCCTCGAGGGATGGTCCCGGAGCGACTACTGGGGAGCGATCCGCGTCGGCGGCCTCGGCCTGCTGGTCGGGATGGTCGTCGCCGGTGTCGCATCGGTTGTTGCGTTCGATGCCGCCTTCGAGGTATTCCACGAAACCTTCTTCTCCGCCGGCACATACCTCTTCGATCCGCGAACTGACCGCCTGGTCCAGCTCTTCCCGGAGCAGTTCTGGTCGGAGACGGCCATCGCAGTCGGCGTCGCCGCGGCGGGCCTGTACGTGGTTGCGCTGGCAGTGGCCGCGCGCCGCCGGCGTACCGCTGAGCGGGACTCCGGGGACGACGTCCGATGAGAGGGCTCCCGATCGCCCGGATCGTGGGCATCGAAATTCGCGTTCAGCTCGGCTGGGTCTTCGTGGTCGCCATGGTCGCCGCCCTGGCGGTCATCCAGGTGAGCGGCACGGTTCCCTCGCTCGGGTGGACGGTCCAATGGATCCTTGGCGGGGTGGTCGGGATCGCATTCTTCGCCAGCGCGCTACTGCACGACCTTGGGCATGCACTGGTCGCGCGCCGGCGCGGCATCGTCGTGGAGTCGATCCTCGTCTCCTTCTTCGGCGGAGCGACGCCGGCTGATCCGTCTTCGACCATCGCTCGTGACGATCTCGCAATTGCGGCAAGTGGTCCGCTGGTAAGCACGATCCTAGGGCTCGCCCTCGGGGCCATCGGGCTGGGCATCGGCACGTTCGAATCGGACCTGGCCGCGGCTATCGGCGAGATACTCGCCCTCCTCGGCGCACTCAATCTCCTCGTCGGGCTGGTCAACCTGATCCCGGCCTATCCGCTGGACGGCGGCCGGATCGTCCGGGCACTCGCCTGGTGGCGGTCGGGTTCACTGGCGAGAGGCTGGCGCGCCGCGGCCACGAGCGGCCGACTCGCTGGCCTGGTGCTCCTGGTGCTTGCAGCTGGCCTGTTGCTGAGTGGCGATGTCGCGAACGGCGCGATGCTCGGCCTGAGTGGCTGGTTTCTCGTCCTGTCCAGCCGAGCCATCCGCGAACGCCAGCGGGTGGATTCGCTCATCGGAACCCTCGTGGTCTCCGATGCCATGGAGCGCAGTCAGATGGTCGTCAGCCCGCATCTCACGGTGGATACCCTGGCCGGCCAGCTCATCGCCAAGGACAGCGAGACCACGGCCGTCCCCGTCTCCGACGGAGCGAGCATCGTCGGCATGCTCGGTGTGCGTGACGTGCGCCGGCTGCGGCGATCTGCATGGACGACAACCAGGGTCGGCGACGTCATGGCCAAACCGCCGAAGATGGTGGTCCTGCAACCCGATCTCTCGCTGATCGCAGGCCTGGAGCAGCTCCAGCGCACGGGCCTCGATGGGTTGCCGGTCCTCGATGGGGCGGACCTGGTCGGCGTACTGACGCGGCGCTCGGCGGGGGAAGCGGCGCGCCACCACTCTGCAGCCACGGACGCAGCCTCCGCTTCTACCGACACCGCTGCTGCGACGGAGGCCGCACGGCGCTCCAGCGATGACTGACGAGATCAGCCTGGATCACGTTCGCGACACCGGTCGTGATCGACTGCTCAGCGCGGATGAAGCCATCGCGGCCGTGCTGGCGGCGGTCCAGCGGGCGACCGAGCCGGAGTGGATCTCGCTCTTCGACGCTGTCGATCGCGTCGCGGCCGAGGACCATTTGGCCAAGATCGACCTGCCGCCCTGGCCCAACAGTGCCATTGATGGCTATGCGGTTCGGAGCTCGGATCTGGCCGGTGCGTCCGAAGACCAGCCCGTCCGGCTCGATGTCGTCGGGGATATCGCCGCCGGCGGCGACCCGGAGGTCGAGGTCAGCCGAGGCTCTGCCGTTCGGATCGCAACCGGCGCTCGATTACCGGCCGGAGCGGACGCCGTGGTCCCGGTGGAGCTCACGACTCCGGCCGGCGCGGATGGCCTTGCCACCGGTCCGCGTGGGCGCGACGCGACAGGCCCCGTACCCCCCGCGATCCTGGTCCACGAGGCGGTCGGCGCGGGCGGTAACATTCGCGCTCGTGCCAGCGACCTGAAGGCCGGTTCCCTCGTCCTCCAGGCGGGCACGGAGATCCGTCCCGCGACCGTGGCAATCGCGGCCGGAGCGGGTCACGACAGCGTTCACGTCCATCGGCGACCGGTCATCGGTGTCATGGCGACCGGGGACGAGATCCGCGCTCCGGGATCGGATCTCGGTCCGTCAGGAATTCCCGATGCCAACGGGCCGGCCCTGCTCGCCTACGTCCAGGCCGCCGGCGGAGACCCACGCAGTCTCGGGATCGCCAGGGATCGCCTGGACGACCTGCGGGCGCGTCTTCGCGCTGGCATGGTGGAGCAGCCGGATGCGATCGTCGTGTCCGGGGGCGTGTCGGTCGGTCCCTTCGACCACGTCCGGACCGCCTTCGACGAGCTGGGGCAGATCGCCCTCTGGCGCGTGGCAGTTCAACCGGGCAAGCCATTCGTCTTCGGCACGGCCGAGCGCCTCGGCGGCGGCGTACCCGTCCTCCTGTTCGGCCTGCCCGGTAACCCGGTCTCGACCTTCGTCACCTTCGAGCTGTTCGTCCGCCCGGCGATCCGGCTCCTCGGTGGCCACACCCGGACGACGCGACCGATGGATCGAGCGATCCTCGTCGACGCCGCCTCGAAGAGCCACGGGCGGCGGGCCTTCCTCAGGGTGACGGCGGATCGCGACGCCCAGGGCAGCCATGTCCGCGACGCCGATGGCCGGGTCATCGTCCGACTCGCCGGCGGCGCTGGCGGACAGGGGAGTCACGTCCTGTCCGCGCTCGCGAATGCGGATGCGCTGGCGGTGATCCCGGAGTCCGTGGATGATCACCCGGCCGGCGGGGCGGTTGAGTTGATGTGGCTCGACCGGTCCTGAAAACCCCCGACTGCCCGCGTCGGGCATGATGGCGCGAACAGGAGGACCCATGGACCGAGGCCCCGCTCCGCGCTCCAAACGTCGCCGGCTCACGCACATAGATCGATCTGGACGCCCACGGATGGTGGATATCAGCGCCAAGCCACCGACCGCCCGGCGGGCGGTCGCAGAGGCGTTCGTGCGCCTCGCGCCAGAGACCCTGTCGTTGGTGATCGATGGACGATCGGCCAAGGGCGATGTCTTCAGCGTCGCCGAGCTCGCCGGGGTCATGGGCGGCAAACGGACCTCGGATCTGATCCCGCTGTGCCACCCGCTCGCACTTACCGACCTGGTGGTCTCGATCTCGCCCGATCGTGCCGCCGGGGGGCTCAGGATCCGCGCCGAGGCGGCGACCATCGGCCCTACCGGCGTCGAGATGGAGGCACTCACCGCGGCGTCGGTGGCGGCCCTGACGGTCTACGACATGGTCAAGGGCGTCGAGCGCGGCGTCGAGATCGAGGCGGTCCGCCTGGTGGCGAAGTCGGGCGGCCAGAGCGGCGAATGGCACCGCGAACCCCCAGCGACCGGCGGCGGCTCACCGGCGGAGGCCCAGCGCCGACCGGCGCGCCGACCCGGCGAGCGTTCGGCCGGGCGCATTCGCAAGGGCTGAGTCAGTGGAAGGTCCGCGACCGGCTCGCCTGCCCAACGGCACGCGCGTGCGGGTGATCACGGTCAGCGACGGCGTCGTGGCCGGAGTCCGCGAGGATCGATCGGGTGAGGCGCTCGCCGCCCGGATGGCCGAGATGGGCGCGGAGGTCAGCCGGTCCATCGTGCCCGACGAGGCGACGCTCATTGCCGCGGAGATCGTCGGAGCCGCCTCCGAGCACGCGATCATCCTGACCACCGGGGGAACGGGCCTGACGCCGCGTGACGTCACGCCGCAGGCGACGCGGTCCGTGCTGGCCTACGAAATCCCCGGCCTCGCCGAGGCGATGCGGGCGGCCGGGAGGCAATCCACGCCGCTCGCGGACCTGTCCCGGGCGGTCGTTGGCGTCGTTGGCCGCGCACTCGTCGTCAACCTGCCGGGAAGCCCAGGTGCCGCGACCGAGTCGCTGGCTGCGATCGAATCCGTTCTCGCCCACGCCATCGAAACGCTCGCCGGTCCCCATGACCACGACGCCGCGCGCCGGGCCGGGTCCGTCGCGTACGATCGAGGCGAGGAGTCCGCCAGCTGATGTTCCCGGCATTCGAGCACATTCCGGCCTACCCGCTGATCTTCCCGATCTTCTGGGGCGCCTTCGTCGTGTTCGGCCTGGTCG
>JBDSJV010000211.1:0-5095 GCA_039917225.1 Candidatus Limnocylindrales bacterium | reverse complement strand
ATGGAGCGCGTCCTCGTGACCGAGACCTACATCCGCCCGCCGCGCTGAGACCGGTGTCGGCCACGGACGCCGTTGCGGCAATGGAGCTCAGCCGATGAGCGCCACCTTCTCGGATCGTGCGACTCGCCGGCGGGCCGTCTCCTTCGTGGCCGGGATCTGCTGACGGGGCTGCCCCGGAGTGTCGAGGTCGGCGCGGACCAGATCCGCGAGGCCATCGAGCCCTCGGTCTCCCAGATCGTTGACACGATTCGCGACACGATCGAGGAAACGCCACCCGAGCTCGTGGCCGACATCATGGACCAGGGCATCGTCATCGCCGGTGGGGGAGCGCTGCTGGCAGGCCTGGATCGGCGCGTCGCCGAGGCGACCCAGATGCCGGTCCACATCGCCGACGATCCACTGACCTGCGTCGCGCGCGGCACCGGGATCGTGCTCCAGGAGATGGCGTTGATGGAGCGCGTCCTCGTGACCGAGACCTACATCCGCCCGCCGCGCTGAGACCGGTGTCGGCCACGGACGCCGTTGCGGCAATGGAGCTCAGCCGATGAGCGCCACCTTCTCGGATCGCACGACTCGCCGGCGGGCCGTCTCCTTCGTGGCGGTCCTCGCTGCGAGCCTCCTGATGCTCGCGACGTCGTCCAATCCGCTGGTCGTCGAGCTGCAGGGGGGCCTGGCGTTCGCCTTCAGGCCCGTCCAGACCGCGGTTGACGAGTTCGCCGGCAGCCTCACCTCCATTGCCACGGCCCTCAGTGAGATCGATTCACTGCGGACCGAGAACGATGGCCTCCGGGCCGAGAACGAGCGGATCAGCCTCGAGACGCTCCAGGCGAAGGAGATTCGCCGCCAGAACGATCTCCTGACGGGACTCCTGCAGCTCCGGAACGGATTCGAGTACAAGACGATTGCCGCCTCCGTCATCGGCCGGGAGTCGATCGAGAGTCAGCAGCGGATCCTGATCGATCGCGGCACCAACGATGGTGTCGTCGTCGGGGACGTGGTCATAGCGGCCGGCGGCGCGCTGGTCGGCCGCGTGGTCGACGCCCGTGCGACGTCGTCGGTCGTCCAGTTGATCAGCGACGCGGGTTCCACGGTCATCGGGCAGCTCATCGGCAGCGCCGCAACCGGCGAGGTGACCGGCGAGCTGGCGACGATCCTCCTGATGAAGAACATCGACGCGGCGACGGACGTTGGCCTGGGCGAGGAGGTCGTCACGGCCGGGATCGAGCTCGCCGGCGGGATCCGGTCCCCATACCCCAAGGGGCTCGTGATCGGCCAGGTGATCGACGTCAACCGGGACGCCAACGAGATCGTCCAGACGGCCTTCCTCGAACCTTCCGCGACGCTCGACCGGCTCGAATTCGTCCTCGTCATCACCAATTACCAGGGTGGCCTGCCGCCGGTCGACCAGCAGCCGACCAGCTGTCAGCCAAATCCCGATGGCACGATTCCGGCTGGCGAACAGCCCTGCATCGAGGCAACGCCGAAGCCGTAGCGTCGCGGTCACTGCAAGCGCCGACGGACGCACGCGCCTCCATCGATCTGCCCCGAACCGCACCACACCCCAGCGAACTCCACGGGACCGGCAAACCAAGGGGCCATGGTGCCCGGTACCCCTGCGGCATTGAGATCGGCGGCCCGCGGTCCGAGGCTGTGAGAACCGGATCACCCCAGGCACGAATCCGGGATCCGCTTGGAGTTGATTTGCGTCACCTGCCCCGTCTCGTGGTCTTCGCGCTCGCCGCCGCGATGCTGTTCGCCGCGCCGGTGGCCGCATCCGATGGGAGCCCCGCTCCCGCGCTCGCCACCACCAAGGTCGTGATCATCGTCGGGCCGACCGGTTCAAGCACGGCAGGCCTGCGAAGCGGCGCCAACGCGATCTACGCCGAGGCGATCAAGTACTCCTCGAACGTGACCCGGATCTACAGCCCGAACGCGACGTGGGCAGTGGTGAAGCCAGCCCTGCTGGGCGCCAACGTGGTCGTCTACCTCGGCCACGGCAACGGCTGGCCCAGCCCGTATGCCTTCGATCCCGCCTACACGACGAAGAACGGCTTCGGGTTGAACGCCACTGCCGGCAATGGCGACAACAACCACGTCTACTACGGCGAGCCGTACATGGCGCAAGCCAAGCTCGCGCCGAACGCCCTCGTGCTCCTCAACCGCCTCTGCTACTCGGCCGGCAACTCGGAGCCGTGGGACAAGGAGCCGACGCTCGACATCGCGCAGCAGCGAGTCGACAACTACGGGCAGGGGTTCCTCAAGGGCGGCGCCGGCGTCGTGATCGCCTCGGCGCACGGCAACGTCGTGGCCCTTGTCCACGACCTGTTCACGACACAGCAGACGATCGCGAACGCCTGGCGGAGTCAGTACGACTACAACGGGAACGAGATCTCGTTCCCCTCCTTCCGCAGCCCGGCCAATACGGTCATCATGGATCCGGAGACTCCAACGGGCGGCTACTACCGGTCGCTCATCGGCAAGCCCGATCTCCTGACGACCGATATCACCGGCGCGCCGCCGGTCGGATCCGAGCCGCCACCGGCAGCCGATCCCACCAGCCTGACGAGACTCGCCGGGACGGACCGCTACGCCACGGCCGTCGCCGTGTCGCAGACCTTCGTGTCCGGCGTCCCGGTGGTCTATATCGCGACCGGACTCAACTTCCCGGATGCACTGGCCGGAGCGGCCGCCGCCGGTGACACCGGGGGCCCCGTTCTCCTCGTCCGGCAAGACAGCATTCCCACGGCCACCGCGGCGGAACTGGCCCGACTTCGACCCGGCCGGATCCTCGTCCTCGGCGGGACGGGCGTCGTGAGCGACGCGGTCGTCGCCGGTCTCGGGGTCTATGCCAGCAGCGGTGTCGTCCGACTTGCGGGCGCTAATCGCTATGCCACCGCGGCGGCGATCAGCACCGACACCTACGAGCCCGGCGTCCCGCTCGTCTTCCTGGCGACCGGCCAGGACTTCCCCGATGCTCTCGTGGGCGCCGCCGCCGCCGGAGCCGTCCAGGCCCCGATGCTCCTGGTCACGAAGGATTCCCTCCCGGCGGCCACCGCGGCCGAACTGGCCCGCCTCCAGCCCGGTCGGATCATCCTGTTCGGGACCGTTGAGAGCGTGAGTGATGCGGTTCTCGCTGCTGTCTCGGCCTACGCCCCGGGTGGCGCCATCCGGGTCGGCGGTACGGACAAGTACTCGACCGCCGCTGCGATCAGCGCGGCGACCAAGTCGCCCGGCGTCCCGGTCGCCTACATCGCGACCGGCCTCGACTTCCCCGATGCGCTCGCAGGTGCCGCCGTCGGCGGTCTGACGCAAGGGCCGCTCCTCCTCGTGACCCGGGACTCCATTCCCGCCGCAACCCTCGGGGAGCTCCTCCGTCTCCGCCCGGGCCGGATCGTGATCCTCGGCGGCACCGGTGTCGTGAGTGACGCGGTCCAGACCCAACTGCTGTCGCTCATCGCCAACTGACCCGTCGTCAGGCCAGGCGGAGCGACTGCTCCGGACTCCACCAGACCCCTCGGTACTACCCCGCGCCATGACCATCGTCAGGCTTGGATGTCCCGGTTCCCCCGCCTACGGTTCTCGTCCGGGACCAGATGGGTCGCGGCCGCGCCCAGGATCGACAGCCCGTGACGCTGAAGAGGGAACGCTTGGTCACTGACTCCCACCGCACTGCTCGTTATGCGCTCCGCCTGGGCGCCGCCGCGCTCCTCGTGCTGCCGGCTCTGCTGCCGGCGGGCGCCACTGCCCAGGATCGCGCGACGGATTGGGCCATCACGGGACGGGATGGAAGCGGCTGGGCCGCACCGGGCGGGCCGAGCGATCTCGGCGAGCCGACGATCCAGTACCTCGATTCTGAGGCGCATGAGCGCGATGTCATCAACTTCGTCCCGGGCGCCCAGGTCAGCGTCGGGTTCACGCCGCGCGCCGGCGAGACGTGGCCGGTTGGCGGCGGGCCGCCAAGGGCACTGCCCGCGGGCCGGGTCAGTGGCCACACGATGCGCGCCTCGCCACAGGGCTCGGTCTGGGCAGGGACGCCCGCCGCGCCGCGCGCCAATGCCAACGCAGATTCCAAGGGCCCACCCGTGGATGCCGGTCTGGGGCGAGGCACCACCAACGCCCCAGGCACCGCTCCGGTCGATGGCGCCATCGGACCAACGATCAGCGCGACCACCGCCTCGTTTGTCGCCTCGGGCGTCCAAGCCCCGAGCGCCGGGATCGGCCCCCTTGATGCCTCGGTCGGACCAGCGGCCGGCAGCCTGAGCCGCGAGGTGTTCGGCTTTCTGCCGTACTGGGAGCTGACCGACAGCTCCACGACGCTCAACTGGCCCCTGCTCTCGACCGTCGCCTACTTCAGCGTCGGGGCGGACCAGGCCGGCAACCTCAAGAAGCAGAACTCGGACGGTTCGGCCACGACGGGCTGGGCCGGATGGACGAGCTCGAACATGACCTCGGTCATCAACGCCGCCCACACGAACGGTGCTCGAGTGGTCCTGACGGTCAGTGTGTTCGCCTGGTCGACAGGCCAGAAGGCGCTGCAGGCGGCCCTCCTCGGGAGCCCGGCGGCCCGCGCCAACCTGGCCAGGCAGGTCGCCGCAGCCGTCGCCGAGCGAGGTGCCGACGGCGTCAATCTCGACTTCGAGCCGGTCGTCGCCGGCTACGCTGATGCCTTCACCGCGCTCGTGCGGAACGTTCGGGCGGAGCTCGACGCCATTGCCCCGGGCTACCAGCTGACGTTCGATACGACCGGCCAGATTGCCAACTACCCGATCGAGGACGCGACCGCGCCGGGCGGCGCCGATGCGATCTTCATCATGGGCTACGACTATCGAACCTCGTCAGCTTCGAGCGCGGGCTCGATCAGTCCGCTCAGCGGCCCCGTCTACGACCTGACCGACACGGTGGCCGCGTATGCGGCGCGCGTCTCCCCGACGAAGCTCATCCTCGGCGTGCCGTACTACGGTCGGGCCTGGTCAACGAGCTCCAACGCCCCGCATGCTGCGAACATCTCGGGCACCCAGTACGGCGCATCGGTCACCGCGATCTATGGAGTGGCCGCCGACCTGGCCGCGCAGCACGGGCGAAACTACGACGCGGT
>JBDSJV010000210.1:0-4724 GCA_039917225.1 Candidatus Limnocylindrales bacterium | reverse complement strand
CCGGACGTGCGCCGGCCCCCCGGTCCTGGCGGCTCCCGAGCGGGAACCGGCCGCACGGTATCATCGCCCGATGGCCGGACTCTCTCGCTCGGATGTCGAGCATGTCGCATTTCTCGCCCGCCTCGGCATGTCGCCGGCGGAGCTTGATCGACTCCAGGGTCAGCTCAACCAGATCCTCGACCAGTACGCGAAACTGGCCGAGCTCGACACCGACGCGATTCCGCCAACCGCGCAGACGATCGAGCTCGAGAACATCCTCCGCGACGATGTGGTGAGGCCATCCCTGTCGCAGGAGGCCGCGCTTGCCAATGCACCGCAGCGCGAGGGCCCCTTCATGGTGGTGCCGCCGATCCTCGGCGGCGAAGCCGATTGATGGCCCTCCGAATGGTCAGCCGATGAGCGTCGAGCTGACCTCGCTGCTCGCTCACGACATGGCCGCCGGCATGCGGGCTGGCGAGATCAGCTCGCGTGAACTGACGCTCTCGCACCTGGCCATGGCCGAGCGGCAGAACCATGCCCTCAATGCCTGGCTCGTGATCGACCGCGAGGGCGCGCTGCTCCAGGCGGACGCGGCAGACGCGGCCATCACAGCCGCCCGCGCAAACGGACCCGGTGCCATGGCGCAATTGCACCCACTGCACGGGATCCCGATCGGCCTGAAGGACCTGATCTCGGTCGAGGGCGGTCAGTGCACCGCCGGCTCGCGGATCCTCGAGGGATACCGCGCCCCGTACGACGCCCACATCGTGAAGCGACTCAGGGCTGTCGGCTCGGTCTTCATCGGCAAGACGAACATGGACGAGTTCGCCATGGGCTCGTCCAACGAGTACTCGGCCTATGGCCCGGTCAGCAACCCATGGGATCTCGACACCGTGCCAGGCGGCAGCAGCGGGGGGTCGGCCGTGGCCGTGGCCGCCCATCACGTGCCCCTCTCCCTGGGGACGGATACCGGTGGGTCCATTCGCCAGCCGGCAGCGCTGTGCGGGATCGTCGGCATGAAGCCCACCTACGGCCGGGTCAGTCGCTACGGGATCGTGGCGTTTGCCTCTTCGTTGGACCAGATCGGACCATTTGCCCGTGATGCGCGCGATGCGGCAGCCCTCCTCCACGCCATTGCCGGTCGCGACGAGCGGGACTCGACCTCGGCGCCCGTCGAGGTTCCCGACGATCTGCTGCACTTGCCGGCGTCGGATGACGAGGCTGCCTCCTGGCTGAAGGGAAAGCGCTTCGGGCTGCCGCGCGAGTACTTCGTGGCGGGCATGGACCCGGACGTCGAGCGGCGGATCCGTGAGGGCGTGGCGTTCCTCGAGGACGCCGGAGCGCACGTCGAGGACGTCAGCCTGCCTCATACCGATTACGGCCTCGCCACCTACTACATCGTGGCCCCGGCCGAGGCGTCCGCGAACCTGGCTCGCTACGACGGGGTCCGCTTCGGGCGTTCGACGCGCCTCGATGGCGGCGACTTCATCGCGGACTACCTCGCCACCCGAGGCGATGGGTTCGGAGCGGAGGTCAAGCGCCGAATCATGCTTGGAACCTACGCCCTGTCGACCGGCTACTACGACGCGTTCTACCTCAAGGCCCAGAAGGTCCGAACGCTCATCAAGCGTGACTTCGACCAGGTGTTCGCGACCGGCATCGATGCGCTCGTTGCCCCGACGTCGCCGTCGGTCGCCTTCCGGTTCGGGGCCAGGACCGCGGATCCCGTAGCCATGTACCTCTCGGACGCCTGCACGCTGCCCGTCAACATGGCCGGTCTCCCCGGCATCTCAATTCCATGTGGCCTTTCCGAAGGCCTTCCCGTTGGGTTGCAGCTCATCGGGCCAGCCTGGAGCGAGCTGATGCTGTTCCGCGCCGCGCGGGCATTCGAGGGCCTGACGGCCGGGGCAACGTGGAGCGGCATGATGCCAACCGCGCTGGCAGACGCCGACGACCCCGCGGCCCCGACGCCGACGGCCCGCGCCGCCGCCCTGTCGGCTGCGGCGTCCATGGTCTCATGAAGCCCGACGCCCGAAAGCCCCTGGCCGACCGAGCCCTGGCCCAGCGCGTCATCGACGTTCCGCCATCCGGGATTCGCAAGTTCTTCGACATCCTCGCCAACATGACGGACGTCATCAGCCTCGGAGTGGGGGAGCCGGATTTCGACACGCCGCGGCACATCATCGAGGCTGGCGTGGAGTCGCTGCGCGAGGGTCGCACCCACTACACCAGCAACTACGGGACGGTCGAACTCCGCCGAGCGCTGTCCGAGCATTTCGAGCATCGCTACGGGGTCCACTACGACCCGATGACCGAGCTGCTGATCACGGTCGGGGCTTCGGAGGCCGTGGATCTCGCCCTTCGGGCGACCTGCGATCCGGGCGACGAGGTCATCCTGCACGAGCCGTCATACGTGGCCTATGTGCCCGCGATCGTCTTCGCGGGCGGGACGACCGTCCACGTCCCCACACGCTTCGAAGACGATTTCGCGCTGGATCCAGCGGCCGTCGAGGCGGCGATCACGCCGCGAACCAAGGCGCTGTTCCTGGGCTACCCATGCAATCCAACGGGTGCGGTCCTGCCGCCCGAGATCCAGGACGAGCTGGCCCGGATCGCGGAGCGCCACGACCTGCTCGTCTACAGCGACGAGATCTACGATCGCCTGGCCTACGGCACCTACACCCACCGGGCGTTCTCATCGCTGCCGGGGATGCGTGAGCGGACGATCCTCATGGGTGGCTTCAGCAAGGCCTATGCGATGACCGGCTGGCGCGTTGGCTGGCTCGCGGCGCCGATGGGGATCCTGGAGGGCATCGTCAAGGTCCACCAGTACGGGATCATGTCTGCCCCGACGGTGGCCCAGGATGCCGCGCTCGTCGCGCTGGTCGAGGGCGAGCCGGATGTCGAGCGCATGCGGGCCGAGTAAGACCGCCGCCGACGCCTCGTGGTCGACGGGTTCAACGCGATCGGTCTCGAGACGTTCGAGCCTCGCGGTGCCTTCTATGCCTTTCCCAGGATCACCTCGACGGGGCTCGATTCAGAAACCTTCGCGGCGCGCCTGCTCGAGGAGGAGCATGTCGCCGTCGTTCCGGGCGGTGCGTTCGGACCTTCCGGCGAGGGCCATGTCCGCGCCTGCTATGCAACGAGTTATGAGCAACTCGAGGAGGCGCTCCGACGCATCGCTCGTTTTGTCGAGCGGGTACGCGCCGCCAACCCCTAGTCCAGGAGCACCAATTGGAGCCGTTCGTCCCGTCGGCCGCCCCAACACCGCTACCGGGCGCGGCCGCCCTGTCGACCTTCCTGATCACGGATATCGAAGGGTCCACGCGGCTGTGGGAAGAGCACGGCGATGCGATGGGCGCCGCCCTCGCGCTCCATGACCAGGTCCTCCGCGAGGCGGTCGAGGGGTGTGCTGGTACTGTCATCAAGACCACCGGCGATGGACTCCTGGCCGTTTTCAGCGATACGAGCGCCGCCGTCTCGACGGCACTGGCAGCCCAGCGCCGTCTGCGGGACGCATCCTGGGGTGAAACGGGGCCACTCCGGGTCCGGATGGCGATTCACGCTGGAGTCGCGGAATCGCGGGACGGCGACTACTTCGGTCCAGCCCTCAATCGCTCGGCGCGGATCCTCGCGATCGGACATGGCGGCCAGGTCCTTCTCTCGGCGGTCGCCTCGGTCCTCGTCGGCGAACGGCTCCCGGAATTGGTCGAACTTCGCGATCTCGGATCGCACCGCCTGCGCGACCTCGACCGACCGGAACAGGTCTTCCAGCTCGTCGCCCCGGACCTCCCGGCTGACTTTCCGTCACTCCGCTCCCTCAGCACTCGCCGCTCGAACCTGCCGGTTCAGCTCACGTCCTTCGTCGGGCGCGAGCGCGAGATCGCGGAGGTCGAGGCGCTCCTGGTCCGGCATCGCCTCGTGACCCTGATCGGGACGGGTGGGACCGGGAAGACGCGGCTGATGCTCGAGGCCGCCGGACACGTCGGGGCGACCTTCCCAGACGGCATCTGGCTCGCGGAGCTTGCCCCGCTCGGCGATCCTTCGCAGATCGCCTCGGAGGTCGCACGCGCCGTCGGCGCGCCGGAGATCCCGGGCGTCCCCGCGGTTGCGACGATCACGGCCTTTCTCGCCGACAAGGACCTCCTGCTCCTCCTCGACAACGCGGAGCACCTCGTCGACGGCGTGGCCCGGTTCGCAGAACGAATCCTCGCAACCGCTCCTGGTCTTCGGATCCTCGCCACCAGCCGCGAGGCCCTCGCGGTTCCCGGCGAGGCCGTGCTCCAGGTCCAGTCGCTCTCGTGCCCGACGGTGGCGGGGCCGCATCGCGGTCTCCATACCGGGTCATCGCTCAACCTCGAGGATGCGGCTGCCACCGAGGCGGTCCGGCTCTTCACCGAACGAGCCAGCTCGGTGGTTCCGGGCTTCATCCTGGACCGCGACAACGTCGCCGCCATCGCCGAGATTTGCTCGCGCCTCGACGGCATCCCGCTCGCCATCGAGCTCGCAGCGGCCCGTGTCGCGTCCATGTCCACGGAGGACATCGCGCGGCGGCTCGGCGATCGGTTCCGGCTGCTCGCCGGCGGTCGTCGAACGGCGGTGCCGCGGCAACAGACGCTGCATGCCCTGGTCGACTGGAGTTGGGATCTCCTGACAGACGACGACCGGCGCCTCCTGCGGCGGCTGTCCATCTTCGTCGGTGGCTGGACGGTTCCGGTCGCGGCGGCGATCGTCGGCGAGGGGCC
>JBDSJV010000209.1:0-6261 GCA_039917225.1 Candidatus Limnocylindrales bacterium | reverse complement strand
GAGGACCTGATCGGCGCGCCAGCGCGCCAGCGGCGCCGATGAGGCCAGACCGAAGACGATCATCGGCAACATCCGGGCCGCACCAACCAGGGCGACGCCGATCGCCCCGCTCCTGCCATAGGCGGTGACGGCGAGGAGCACCATCAACGCGGCATCGGCGCCGACACCGAGCATGAAGCCCGCCTGGACCCGCTTGACGGACGGATTCGCGAGCGCCTCGGCCGTGGCGGATGCCGCATCGCGCAGGCGTGACAGCGCGGAATGCATCACAACGGTCTCATGGCTGGATGATGCCGATCATGCACCCGGCGGGACCTCCGCGCCGGAGCTACCCGGCCACCTCCTGGCTGGTGATCCAGGCGCGGACGATGAGATCGAGGGTGCCGAGACCAACCGCTCCCGAGCCAAGGACGACGTCGTGGAAGGCCCGGATGTCGAACCGGTCGCCGAGCTGTACCTCGGCCTCGGCCCGGAGGCGCAGGATCTCCAGCTGGCCGAGTTTGTAGGACAGCGCCTGACCCGGCCCTGCGATGTAGCGGTCCACCTCGTTTGCGATGTTGCCGTCGTCGAGGGCCGTGTGGTCGCGCATGTACTCGATGGCCTGGTCACGCGTCCAGCCGAGCGCGTGCATCCCGGTATCGACGACCAGTCGACAGGCTCGCCAGGCGTCGAACGAGAGGATTCCGAAGCGGTCCATGGGCGAGGAATACAGCCCCATCTCCTCGGCCAGCCGCTCCGTGTAGAGGCCCCAGCCTTCGGAGAACGCGTTGGAGCCGAGGACCCGCTGGAATGCCGGCAGGTCGCCAAGTTCCTCGGCGATGGCGATCTGGAGGTGATGCCCGGGGACCGCCTCGTGGAAGGCGAGGGCCTCGGCCTCGTAGCGCGCCCTGGTCTCGGGTGCGTGCAGGTTGATATGGAAGCGACCCGGTCGCGAGCCGTCGAGGGCCGGCCAGACGTAGTAAGCCAGCGTCTGATGGGGAGCGGATTCGGCCGGGATCGGCACGACCTCGCAGGGGGCGTGCGGGAGGCGACCGAACCAGCCCGGGATGGCGGCCTGCGCCCGCTCCAGGGTTCGTTGGGCGGTCTCCAGGACCTCGTCCGCCGTATCGAAGCGCAGCATCGGGTCGTGCCGCAGGGCGTGGAGCGTGGCCTCCAAGCCGTGGACGCCGAGGACCTCCGCGCCCAGGTCCGCGATGGCCAGATCCAGGCGTTCGATTTCGACCAGTCCGATCTCGTGGATGGCCCGCGGATCGAGATCCAGCGACGTGTGGGATCGGGCCAGCGCGCGGTACGCGGCCGCCCCATCCGGTACGTGGACCAACCCCGGCTGATCCGAAGGCCGCGCCACGGGCAGAATCTCCTGCTCGAGGACGCTCGCGTAGCGGTCGAACGCCGGGATGACCACGGTCTCGATCGCATCCATCAGGTCCGTTCGGAACGCCGCGAGCTCGGCGGCGGCCCAATCCTCGTGGGGCTGCGAAGCGGGAGTCGCGAGTCGCCACTTGGCCGCCGGCGTCGCCACGAGAAGGCGCACCTCGTCGAGGACTGCCTCGAGCGGGACGACACTGGCCACGCAGCCGCGAGCGAGACCGCCACGGAGTCGCTCGACCAGTTGATCCACGAGGCGATCGACGCCGCGGATCCGGGTGACCAGGCGCCCACCCTGGTCGGGCGTCAGGATGGGCTGGTACTCGACCAGGTCCACGATCCAGGTCTGGGGTCCGTAGATCGGGTTCACCGACCAGTCGTCGACTCCGGTGCGCAGGGCATCGAGCTGTCCGCCGGCCTCCTCGATGAGGGCCAGCCGGGTTATCTGACCGCGGTCGTCCAGCCGGTCGGGATCGATCGCCGTCGCGCGCTCGATCGTCAGTTCGAGGAAGGCCGTCCAGGCGGACTCCGCCGCCGGGGAGAGATCTTCGAGGCGATCGTCGAAGCGACGATCTCCCAGGACCGTCGCGAACCCGGGATGGGCCGCAAGATAGGCCTGCCAGAACTCCTCCGACAGCGCGTCGAGCTCAGCGGCGACCGCAGCAGTCGGGGTCGGGTGGATCACCCCGGGATGGTACCCGCTCAGTGGAGGCACGGCCCCGCGGGGACCGCGGTGTTTGCGCTGAGCGCCGGGGTGATCGCTGCGGCGACGATCGTCGGCGACAGGGCGTAGCCGACGGCAGGGTCGGTCCGCGATTGGGCGAAGATCAGGCCCCCCACCGTGCCATCGGCCAGGATCAGCGGCCCGCCGCTGTCGCCCGGCTGTACGCGCGCGTACAACTCGATGACCTCCCGGGCAACGCGCTCCGTGCCGTAGATGTCGAGTCCCTCGGCCGCATACGTGGCGGCGACGGCCGCTGGCTCGATCACCGATCCACCCCCGTTCGGGTACCCGATGATCGCGCCGGTCACACCCCGTTCCGGCTCCTCGCTCGCGAAGAACAGGGGCCCTGCGCGGAGGCCGGCGACCTTGAGGACGGCAATGTCCTGTCGTGGATCGAAGAAGACGATGGTCGCCTTGAGGGCCCCCGCGGACGTCACGACGCGAATGGAACGTGCACCGGCCACGACGTGGGCGTTCGTCACCACGTATTCGGCCCTGATGACGACGCCGCTTCCGGTCGACCGGTAGTTGCAGGCCTCCACTTCGATCCGCGGCACCGAAGCCAGCGCGTGCTGTCCAAGGCGCTGGACGAGCGAGTCGGATGGCAGGTCGACCGGTTCCGCCGGCAGGCGCTCGAGGCCGAGGAAGACGTCCGGCAGCCCCGATTGGTCAAGGGCCGCACTGATCCCGATGATCAGCTCCTCGGGAGCCGGCAGGAAGACGTCGATTCCCCGGATCGCGACGGATCGCTGGGCGTCGCCGCGGAGCGACGGCACGAGCCCGGTCGCCAGGATGCCGCCGAGCAGCCAGATCATCAGGACGGCCTGGCCCGCCCCGACGATGGCCCCGGCCAGGCGATCCAGCATGCCGAGCCAGCCATTGCCCAGGCGTCCTGACACGCCCCGACCGGCACGTGCGCCCAGCATCTCGCCAATGCCGATGCAGCCGAGCAGGACTGCCAGGACCACTCCGACCCTGAGCAGCGCCTCCGTGTCTGCGAGGTACGGAATGACGATCGGGATCAGCTTCAGCGCTGCAAACACGCCGACGGCGGCACCCAGCAGCCCTCCGAGCTGTGGGAGCGCACCCGAGCGCATCCCGAGCACCACCGCAAGCACGAGCAGGCCGACGGCCAGGAGGTCAATGGGGTTCACCGAGGGATGGTCCCACAGGACCTCAAAGGCCGCGGGGCGACGGCTCGGTGATATACTCCCATGGAGTATTGGAACACCCCGACCCGGAAGCGTCCACCGGCCGGGCGCATGGAGGTAGATCGAGATGGACAAGCACCTTCACATGGCTGGTGGCCAGGACTCCGGCGAGGCGCCCGCTGATGGCGCCGCACTCGACCCGGTCTGCGGCATGACCGTGGACATCACCTCGGCGGTCGCGGGCGACCTGGTGGCGGAGCGCGCCGGGATGACCTACTACTTCTGCGGACGAGGCTGCAAGCTTGAGTTCGGCGATGACCCGAACCGCTTCCTCGACCCGACGTACGTTCCGTCGATGTAGAGCGGTCAGTTGATCACGTACACGACGGCGACCGTGACGGTGATGTCGTTCGTGCCTGGCTGGATCTGCGTCTTGTCGTCCAGCGCGACGACCCGCTCGCCGTAGAAGATGGGGTACGGGGTCGGCGCCATGGATTCGCTGATCGAGGCGACGCCCGTGATCGAGACTCCGGCCGCGGTCGCCAGCACCTGGGCCTTGGCCTTGGCTGCAGCCAGCGCATCGGTCCGGGCCTTGTTCTCGGCCGCGGTCTGGTCCGCGACGCGGAAGGCGATGCTGTCGAGCGAGTTCGCACCCGCGGCAAGGGCGCCGTCGATGGCGTCGCCGACGACATCGAGATCGCGGATGGTCACGCTGACGATGTTCGACAGGCTGTAGCCGGTCAGTCGCGGCGGGTTCGTGTTGGTCGAGTAGTCGTACGTCGGGCTCAGGTTCAGCGCCGTCGTCTGGATGTCCTTGTCGGCGATGCCGAGGCCCTTGAGGGCGGCGAAGACCGCAGCCATGGCCGTCGCGTTGGCAGCCCGTGCGGCCTTGACGGTTTTGGCGGTCGAGACGACGCCGAGCCGAATGTCGGCCACATCAGGGGAGACCGAGACGTTGCCCGTGCCGGTCACGCTGATCGAGTGTTCGGTGGTACCGGCTCCAGGGTCGGTGGCGCGGATCGAGCGCGGGCCGAACGCTGGCCCGGCGATCAGGGCGACGATGAGGCCGACGGCGAGGCCGGCCGCGACCCAGCGTGCCCGCTGGCCGGGGACCGGGATCGAGAGGGTGATCGAGGATCGGGTCATCGGAGGCTCCAGTCAGCTAGCGCTGTGGCCAATTGCCACGCTCCGGGCAGACGCCGCCGGTGCGGTCCCGGTTCCAGGCCAACTAGGCGGAGGGCGCACCCTGGCCGGAGGGCGCGCCTATGCCCGAGTCCATCTCCGCCGGGGGTCGCGTATCGACCCGCCCGGGATGACTGGAATCCCAAGCTTCGATCGTCGGCAGCTTATCCAGCAGGTAGCCGATCTCGTCGGTGCCGCGGAGGAGCATGAGCCTGGCAAAGGGGTCGATATCGAAGTCGATCGTCGATCCATCCGGGAGGAGGATGCCCTGCTCCGACAGATCGAACGTCAGCTCGGCGTCGGGATCTGACGCTATGAGGTCGAACAGGCGGGCGTGGGTCGCGGCGTCGACGACGACGGGCACCACGCCATTCTTCAGGGCGTTGTTGCGGAAGATGTCGGCGAACCCGGTGGAGATCACGGCCCGGATTCCCCACGCAGCGAGGGCCCACGGCGCGTGCTCCCGGGACGAACCAGTCCCGAAGTTGTCGCCCACGAGCAGGAAGTTCCGCCCTGCCATCCCCGGCTGGTCCAGGACGAACGGCGGATCCCTATGCGAGCCATCCTCGTTGAAGCGCCAGTCGCGGAAGAGCACGTCGGCCAGACCGAGCTTGTCGGTGATCTTCAGGTAGCGGGCCGGGACGACCTGGTCCGTGTCCACGTTCTCGGCGTGGAGCGGGACGACCTTTGAGGTGAAGCTACGGAACGGTTCGGGCATGGCGGTCAGCGGCCCCCGATGCCGGCCACGGACTCGATGCCGGGCAGGAGCCGCGGGTCGGCGACGGCACCCGCGATCGCCGACGCGGCGGCCGTGAGAGGCGACGCCAGGAAGGTCCGGCCGCCCTTGCCCTGGCGGCCCTCGAAATTGCGGTTGCTGGTGCTGACCGCGTACTGGCCGGGCGAGAGCTGGTCACCGTTCATGGCGATGCACATCGAGCAGCCCGCTTCGCGCCATTCGGCCCCCGCGGCCCGGAAGATCTCGTGGAGTCCCTCGGACTCGGCCTCGCGCTTCACCTCATCCGAGCCCGGCACGATCATCATCCGGACGTTCGGGGCGACCCGCTGGCCCTTGAGTGCGGCGGCCGCGAGACGCAGGTCGCTGATCCGGCCATTGGTGCAGCTGCCGATGAAGACGACATCGACCGGCTGGCCGAGGATCGCCTGGCCGGGGGCAAGGTCCATGTACTTGAGCGCGTGCGCGAGGGCGCGCTGCTGCGCCGGGTCGCCGGCCGCCGCTGGATCGGGGATCCGGCTGGTGATCGGCATGCCCATGCCGGGGTTCGTCCCGTAGGTGATCATCGGCTCAAGGTCCGACGCGTTGATGACGATCGACTTGTCGAAGGTTGCTCCTTCGTCGGTCGGGAGCGTCCGCCAGTGAGCAACGGCCTCGTCCCAGGCCGGCCCGGGGCGCGGGGCATGCGCGCGGCCGCGCAGGTACTCGAAGGTCGTCTCGTCGGGGGCGATGAGGCCAGCGCGCGCACCCCCTTCGATGCTCATGTTGCAGATGGTCATCCGCTGTTCCATGGTCATGGCGCGGATCGCCTCGCCGCGATATTCGAAGACGTGGCCCGTCCCACCGGCGATCCCGATCCGGGCGATGAGGGCCAGGATGATGTCCTTGGCGCTTACCCCCGGGGCGAGGGTCCCGTCCACGCGCACTTCGAAGGTCTTTGGTTTGCGCTGCAGGAGGGTCTGCGTGGCGAGGACCATCTCCACTTCGGACGTCCCGATCCCGAACGCCAGCGCCCCGAACGCCCCGTGGGTACTCGTATGCGAGTCGCCGCAGACGATGGTCATGCCGGGCTGGGTCAGGCCCAGTTGTGGCCCGATGACGTG
>JBDSJV010000208.1:0-3283 GCA_039917225.1 Candidatus Limnocylindrales bacterium | reverse complement strand
GAGCAGCTGGGCCGGGATGCCGAGATCGAGTTCTCCGCCGAGGACGCCTCGCGAACGGACAACGACTACCTGATGCAGGTCTACGAGGCGGTCGTCGAGGCCGGCGCATCGACCATCAACATCCCCGACACCGTCGGCTACGCGATCCCCAGCGAGTTCGGGGCCCTCGTCGAGCGGGCGGTCAAGCTGGTCGGCAACCAGGCCACGATCAGCGTCCACTGCCATAACGACCTGGGCCTCGCGACCGCCAATACGCTCGCCGCGGTCCAGGCCGGGGCGCGCCAGGTCGAGGTCACGATCAACGGACTCGGGGAGCGGGCCGGCAACGCCTCGCTCGAGGAGGTCGTGATGGCCTTCCGGACCCGGCCGACGCAGTTCCCCGACCTCGCGAGTGGCGTGGCGACCGAGCACCTCACGGCTGCGTCGCGCCTGGTCAGCTATCTCACCGGGTTCGCCGTCCAGCCGAACAAGGCGATCGTCGGCGCGAATGCGTTCGCCCACGAGTCCGGGATCCACCAGGACGGCGTGATCAAGAACCCGCTGACCTACGAGATCATGACCCCGCAGTCCGTGGGGCTGAGTGGCAGCCAGCTCACCATCGGCAAGCTGTCCGGCCGCCGCGGCCTGCAGGGCAAGCTGCGCGAGCTCGGTCACGAGATCGAGGGCGAGGCGCTGGACGTCATCTACGCCCAGGCCATCGCCCTCGCCGATGCCAAGAAGGAGGTCACGAACGACGACCTCCGGGCGCTCGTGGAGCAGCGCGTGACCGAGGTCCCGCAGGCGGTCCGCCTTGGCGGCTGGAACGTGACCTCCTCGCATGGCGGCAAGGCGACCGGCAGCGTCTCGCTGTCGATTGCCGACGACGAGCGTGCCACCGCCGCCATCGGCAACGGTCCCGTCGATGCCCTCTTCGAGGCGGTGGACGCGGCGGTCGAGCCGGTTTTCGGCTGGCACCCCGTCCTGGAAACCTACGAGATCAAGGCCGTGTCCAGCGGCGAGGATGCGCAGGGCCGGGTCCTCGTGCGGTGCCGGCGGTCTACCGACAAGGGTCCCGGCGCCCTGGTCGTTTCCGGCCATGGTCTGTCGACCGACATCATCGAAGCCTCCGTCGAGGCCTACCTCGTGGCGATCAACAAACTCCACGGTGCCGAGATCGGCCCGGCCTCGCCCGCCTATGTGGCCCAGCGAACGATCGAGGAGCTTCCGTGACCTCGGCGTTCAGGATCGTCACCGTCCCCGGCGACGGCGTCGGGCCGGAGGTCGTCGCGGCGACGCGGCGGGTCGTGGACGCGGCCGGCGAGCTGGCGGGCTTCAGCGTTGGTTGGGTCGAGATCCTGGCCGGTGGCGCGGCCATCGATGCCTACGGGATTGCCATCCGGGACGAGGATCTCGAGACCGCGGCCGGCGCCGACGCGATCCTGCTCGGCGCCGTGGGTGGTCCGCGCTGGGACAACCCGAACGCCACGGTACGTCCCGAGCAGGCGCTCTTCGCCCTGCGCGGCGGGCTGGAATTGTTCGCCAACCTGCGACCGGTTCGTGTCCATCCGGCGCTCGTGCCCTCCTCGCCGCTCCGGCCGGTGCTCCTCGAGGGCGTGGACCTGCTGATCGTCCGCGAGCTGACCTCGGGCCTCTACTTCGGGCGACCATCCGAGGAACGGGTGACGGCCGAAGGACGCGAGGCCATCGACACGCTCACCTACACGGAAGGCGAGATTCGCCGCGTCGTCCGACTGGCGTTCGAGCTGGCCCGAGGCCGAAGCGGGAAGCTGACGAGCGTGGACAAGGCGAACGTCCTGGCCACCTCGCGCCTGTGGCGGAAGGTCGTCGACGAGGAGCGCGCCAACTTTCCCGATGTCACGGCAAGCCACCAGCTCGTCGATTCGTGCGCCATGTTGCTGGTTCGCCAGCCCGCCGCGTTCGATGTCCTCGTGACCGAGAACCTCTTCGGCGATATCCTCTCGGACGAGGCCGCGGTCCTGGCGGGCAGCCTCGGGATGCTGCCCTCCGCGTCACTCGGCGATCGGCGGACGGCGCATGGCCGGTTCGGCCTGTATGAGCCGATCCATGGCTCAGCGCCCGATATCGCCGGCCGGGACCTCGCCAACCCGCTCGGGACGGTCGCGTCGGCGGCCATGCTGCTGCGCTGGTCGCTCGGGCTGGAGGAAGCGGCGGCGGCCGTCGAGGCGGCGATCAGCAAGGTCCTCGATGACGGCTTCCGGACGCGGGATCTTCTGGCACCCGGCACCTCGCCCGCGGCCGGTGACGGACTCACTCACGTCGGCACGCGCGCGATGGCGGACGCGGTGATCGAACGGATCTCCATTCGGGGGGCGGTACCGACCCCGGTCGCCGCCAGCCCTGCCTGATCCATCGACCTCGACCTCCAGGAGCACCAACTGATGCAGCAGTCAACGGGGCCGAATCCCCCGGTCATCCTCTACGACACGACCCTCCGCGACGGGACCCAGGGCGAGAACGTCACCCTGTCGCTGGCCGACAAGCTCCGCGTCGCGCGCATGCTCGATGAGTTCGGCATGCCCTTCATCGAGGGCGGCTGGCCCGGATCCAACCCCAAGGACATCGAGTTCTTCCAGGCCGCCAAGGGAATGACCTGGAACACCGCCAAGCTGGCCGCGTTCGGCTCGACGCGACATCGCTCGAACACCGCGGAGTCGGACCCGAACCTCCAGGAGCTGGTCCGGGCCGAGACGCCGGTCGTGACGATCTTCGGGAAGAGCTGGCTCCTCCACGTCACCGAGGTCCTCGGGGCGACTGCCGCCGAGAACCTCGACATGGTGGCCGACAGTGTCCGCTTCATCGTCGAGCATGGGCGCGAGCTGGTCTATGATGCCGAACACTTCTTCGATGGCTACGCCGCGGATCCGGAGTACGCACTCGCCACGCTGCGCGCGGCCCGGGACGCTGGCGCCCGCACGCTGGTCCTGTGCGACACGAACGGCGGGACGCTGACTGATCGGCTCACGGCCGTGATCGGGGAAACGAGGGCCGCGCTCGAGGGGGACCCGGACGCGCCGGCCCTGACCTGGGGGATTCATACCCACAACGATGCGGAACTGGCGGTCGCCAATTCGATCGCGGCCGTCCAGGCCGGAGTTCGTCATGTCCAGGCGACCATCAACGGCTACGGCGAGCGCTGTGGCAACGCCAACATGGTCAGCATCCTCGCCAACCTCGCCCTCAAGACGGACCTTGCTCTCGTCCCGGCCGGCGGCGGCGCGCTCGGTCAGCTGACCGAGCTGTCGCGATCCGTCGCGGAGATCGC
>JBDSJV010000207.1:0-3166 GCA_039917225.1 Candidatus Limnocylindrales bacterium | reverse complement strand
GGCGCAACCTCGGATTCAGTGCCCCTTTGGATCGTGCGCATGGCCGTAGCCGACGCGATAGCCGGCGATCAGGCGGCCGACCTCGTCAAGCGAGGTGACACCGGCCGCAGCGAGGCCCCGGAGATCGTCCTGCCGGTGGTGCAGATCGGCTTCCAGGTCACCGGCTCGGCGTTCGAGTCGGGCCGCGATCTCGGGCAGGACGCCCCAGGCGAAGTGCTCGAAGCCCTGGCGTGACTGATCCCAGGTCGCCAGAACCGCAGGCCCGAGGAGCTGCGCGTGGCCATGCTCGTCGCGGTGGAGCGGCCGGATGTAGTGGGCAACGACGACACGCAGCGCGCGGGTCGCGGCCATCGCGGGATCGGCGGCTTCGACCGGCGGATCGTCGTCCTGCCCCAGCACGAGGACGCAACCAAGGAACGACAGCTCATCGTCCGTGAGCCCGACCGGCGGCCCGGACCCAAGGTCGTCGTAGAGGGCCTGGAGCGAATCGGCGCTGGCCAGGCCGCCAGGGCGGTCCCCATGAACGATGGCGCGAGCCGATCGGGCAGCCAGGGGCTCAGCAAGCTCCAGGGCGTCGATGCCGGCAAGCCCGAGATCCGGACGCAGGGATGCGAAGAGGCCGCGGAGCACGGCGCCCGCCGTCCCGTCGTCGAGGAGCCGTTCTGGCGCGGCGACGACCAGCGGGATGCGCGCCTCCACGAGAACCCAGACCAGGGCGGCCAGCTCGGCGTCGATCGCGCCGCGTCGAACGAGTTCAACGAGCGAGGGCGGCTCGCCTGGACTCGCCGGGTCTGGCAGGGGACGGCCGAGATCCGGGAGTTCCATGCCAGCGAGCCTAGCGGAGTCCGCGGCGGACAGCAGAAAGCCCGGCGACCTGGCCGCCGGGCTCTGCCGTCAGCGCGTGATCAGATGAACAGCGAGACGTCCGCGTCGGCCGCCCAGTCGAGGAAGTGGGTTGCACCGCACACGGGATCGATACCGTCGATGAAGCCGTCCTTGGAGAACCCGAAGACATCCATCGTCATCCCGCACGGGATGAGCTTGACGCCAAGCTCAACCGACAGCTCGAGGAGCTCATCGATGGAAGCGACGCCATGATCCTTGAACTGGCGCTTCATCATCCACGATGCCATGGGCGTCATCCCGGGCAGCGCCGTCAGCAGCTGGGGCATCGGGATGGGCATCGGCATGGCAGGGTTTCCGGTGGTCCCGACCTCGAGGTTGGGGTTCTTCTGAAGGATCTTCAGGCCGTAGAAGGTGAAGAAGATCCCGACATCCCAGCCCAGGGTCGCACCCGTGGTGGCTAGGATGAGCGGTGGATACGCCCAGTCGAGCGTCCCCTTGGTCGCGATGATCGCCATCTTCTTTGGCTTCGCGAGGCGCTCCGCCTCCTTGATCGCGAACAACTCCTCGACCCGGGCGGCAACCATGTGGTCCACCCGATCCTTGATCATCGCGTCCATGTCCGTCATGGCCCGGTCAGTAGTCTCGACCATGTCTGGGTGGCCTCCTCATCTATCCGGCTTCAGGCCGGGACGCTCGTTGCGGTGGCCTGCAGGATCGCGGTCACCCAATCGCTTGCCGAGACGCCCGGAGTTTCCGGATGTACTCGAAGGTAGTAGTCCGATACGCGTTCCTGGATTGCATTCTCCACTACGGCGCAACCCACCAGTGCCGCAGCCAGTTCCTGGGGCATCTCAGCCGGTCGAGCGGTGAAGTCACCACTGAAGGAAATGTCATCCAACGTGTCGTCCCGGATCACGGCGACGCACCTGATCATTCCGCCCGGGGCCTTAGTGGCACCCTCGGCAACGTGGACTCCCTCGTGGATCTTGACCCCAGCTCGACGCAGGCCCCCGCCCTCCTCGAGCCACTCGAGGGAGGCGAAGCGCGCGTCCAGCTGATCGGCGAGCGCGAGCTCATCATCACGGAGTGAGCCAAGCTCGATTGGCCGCCCCAGGGCGGCTGAGCAGGTCGCAACGTAGGCCTCGATCACCGGAGCGCGATCGGGCGCTTCGCCCAGCTCGCGGGTCATGGTCGTCATGTACTCGCTGAGGGTCTGGTAGACCTTGTCGCGGAACTTCTCGGACGGAACCTTGAGCACGCGGGACATGGTCAGGATGTCGAAGTCGAACATCAGGCTGCCGACCACGACCTCGGCGTTGTCCATTCGAGCAGCACCGGTCCCGCCGATCTTCCGGCCATTGACGTGGATGTCGTTGACCGGGCGGTAGGCGGCCTCGATGCCGAGGGCACGGTAGGTCTGGACCAGCGTGTCGCAGTACAGGGCGAACCGTCCCTCGACGGTGGGCGGCAGATGATCAGCCGCGAAGATCCACTGGGTGAAGAGCTGGTTGCCGTCAAGGTAAACGGCCCCGCCGCCGATCTCCCGCCGGATGATCGGGAAACCGAGATCCGCGCAGACGGCCCGGTCGACCTCGCGATCGACGTCCTGGTGCCGCCCAATGGAAACGTATGGGGCGTCGGGCGAGACAAGCATGATCGTGTCCGGCGAGGTGGGCGTCATCGAGTAGCCGACGGCGTGATAGATGGTCTGGGAACGCACCGGGTCCACGGTGCCCAGGTCGAGCAACCGGATGGGGACGCTTGATTCGGTCATGGACACTCTCCTTCGTCTCCGCTCAGTCCGCGCAGCGCAGGCACGATACCCCGAGCTCCTCGATCCGGGCGCGGTAGCGCTCAGTGGCATCGTCGCCGGTTACCAGGCCGGCCGACTCCGGCTCCCAGGCGTCGGGTTCCAGACGAACCAGCCAGCCGAGGCCGTACGGATCCCGATTCGCCACCAGGATGTCGGCAGCGAATGCCTCGGCGTTGGTGGCCAGCACGGTCCCGGCGATCGGGGTCGGAAAGGGCCCGGCCCATTTCGCCGACTCGATCGTCGCAGCGCTCTGGCCCGCCTCGATGTGCTTGCCGACCTTCTTGAACAGGATGTGGAGCACCTTGCCCGCCCGCGTCTGGGCCGGATCCGTCAGCCCGAGCACGATGCTCCCGTCATCCTCGGGGCGCAGCCACACGTCTCGGGGCACGTCGTACCAGAGATCCACCGGGATCTCGCAGCCATCGAAGACTGGCGAGTCGCCGAGTCCGCTCAGCTGCAACTGATGCCCTCGGCCACCAGGAACGCGGCGTAGGCCTCGACCCCGGC
>JBDSJV010000206.1:0-4067 GCA_039917225.1 Candidatus Limnocylindrales bacterium | reverse complement strand
TCCAGGGCCAGCTACGGCCGCCGATCCAGGGCTGGTTTGCCCAGGCCCAGCAGTTCGAGATGGGGCCACGCTTCGAGGCTCGCGCGGGGATTGCCGGCTGGCTCGTGGGAACGCCCGGGATGCTGGGGCTCGCCGCCGCTGAAGCCGGGATCACCCTGTCGGCTGAGGCGGGGATCGAGCGGATCCGGACCAAGGGCCTGGCGCTCACGGCGTATGCCGTGTCGCTGCTTGACGCATGGCTCACGCCGCTCGGCTGCTCGCTCGGTTCACCGCGCGATCCAGCCCGACGGGGCAACCACGTCTCGATCCTCCACCCCGATGCGCGCGGCCTGACCGCGGCCCTGATCGCCCGCGGGGTCATTCCGGACTTCCGGGCGCCCGACTCGATCCGGATCGGCCTGTCCCCGCTCGCGACGTCGTTCGAGGATGTCCACCGCGGCCTCGCGGCCCTGCGGGAGCTTCTCGAGGCCTGAGCCAGTGCTTCGCGCGGGTCAGGCGCGGCCCGGTTCAGCCTCGCGCGGCGCGAATGGCGCGCTCCCAGCGGCGATCCCGGCCAGGTAGTCAACACATGACTCCTCGTCGGCGGATTGTCGCCACGTAGTCACGGGCCGGCGGTTCTGACAACTCGCGGGGCGTCGGAGCAGGCAGTCCACGCTCGATCGCAGTCATCATCTCCGCCGACGCTCCGCCGAAGAGTCACCTGGCGCATATCTGGCAGACGCTGCCTGATTGCGTTCGGGCGGTGTGCGGCGGCGCGCGCCAGCCTCGCTCGGCGCGGTGCGGCTCGGCTCGGCTTCGCGCGGGTCAACGCTCAGCTTGGCCCGCTGCCTGCTCAGCCTCGGCGGGCGCGGTGCTCGTCGAGGAACTTGATCTCGAGCGGCTCGATCTCGTCGGCGGGGGTGAATCCGAAGATCTGGCCGTAGAACGACAGCTCGGAACCGACCGAACGGATGATCGCCTCCCGACCGCGGAACCCATGGTCCTCGCCGGGAAACAGGAGGTAGGCGTGGGGCACGTGACGCTCCCGCAGGGCGTCCACGATGCCCTCGGCCTCCGACGCCGGCACTACCCGGTCCTCGGCTCCCTGCTGGACGAGCACGGGTGCCACGATCTGATCCGCATGGAGGCCAGGCGACCGATCCAGGTACCGCTGCTCCATCTCCGGCCATGGTCCCACGAGCCCTTCCAGGTAGCGCGATTCGAACTTGTGGGTGTCCCGGATGAACGATCGCAGGTCACCGATCCCGAAGAGGGTCGTGCCGGCCGCAAAGGTCCGCCGGAACGCCAGCGCGGCGAGCGTCGTGAACCCGCTCGCGGAGCCGCCGCGGATCGCCAACCGGGCCGGATCGGCCAGGCCTTGCGCCACGAGCCAATCCGCTCCTGCGACGCAGTCATCGACATCGACGATGCCCCACTCACCGTTCAGGGTCTGCCGATAGGCCTTGCCGTAGCCCGTGCTTCCGCCGTAATCGACATCGAGTACGGCAAAGCCGCGACTCGTGAACAGTTGATACGTCGTGATCCAGCCGGAGAACGCGGCGGACGTCGGGCCGCCGTGCGAGGTCACGATGAGCGGCGGCAACTCGCCCTCGGGAGCCTGGTAGGTCGTGCTGTGCGGCGGGTAGTAGTTGGCGAACGCGATGCGCCCGCCCATTGACGGGAATTCGACATGACGTGGGACCGAGAACTCGGCCGGATCCGGCTCGAACGGCGTCGCCCGACGAAGAACCTCGATCTCGCCGGTCCCGGTGTCCATGGCGATGGCCCGCAGCGGCTCAACCGGCGACGAGACTCGCATGACGGCAAATTCGCCGTCGATCGAGAGCGACATGATCTCCGTATACGGAAGGTCCAGTGCCACGGCCGAGCCGTTGCGATCGATCCGATGCAGCCGATCCCGACCGTCGCTCCGGCCGATGGCGAGGATGTCGCCGTTGGGTAGAAAGCCGTACTCGGCGTTCCCGAACTGCCATTCAGGGGAAGCGAATTCGGCCGCCATGGGGGCCGTGACGGGCTCCACCCGGCCGTCGACGAGCCGATTGAGGTTCATCCAGCCATCCGGCTCGGCGACGAAGTGGAGAACACCGTCAGGCGACCAGCGCGGCTGGGTGACCCAGTCGGTCTGGCTGCCGGCCACGGTGACCGGATCTCCGATCGACCCGTCCGGCTCGACGGAGGCGAGCTTCAGCTCCGTGCCATCCCAGGGCAGATTCGGGTGGCGCCATTCCACCCAGGCGAGCGACGCTCCGTCCGGAGAGAGTCGCGGGGCGGCGTAGAAGTCCGCTCCCTCTGCGATCACGGTCACGGAACCACTCTCGAGGTCGATCGAGACGAGCTCGTTGACCCATTCGCCGTGGGCGGCCACGACATCGGGCTCGTGGTCCTCGCGCACGGCGTAGATCCGGCCGCGAGGGGCATCGTGGTCCATGTCGGCAAACCGCCACGCGCGTTCCGCGGTCAAGGCGGCGAGCTCGCCAGGGGCCACGACGCGGTGGAGCCGGCCGGTCGTGAAGTCAGAGACGATCACGAGATCTTCCGAGACGAGTGTCGCCGCCCCGCCATATTCATGGACGCGCGTCCGGGCGTTGAAGCCCTCCGGCGTCATTCGAACCGTGGAACCATCCGGCTCCTGACGGACCAGCCCCTGCCGACCGTCTTCGTCCGGGCGGCCTTCGATCCACCAGTTCACCCCGCCCACCCGACGCAGCTCGCCGATGAAGACGACGCCCTCCGTCAGACGCTCGATTGGAAGTGACGAGACCCAGCTCCCGTACGCGGCAACGATTCGATCGCTCATGTCACTAGGTCCCCTGCCGCCACGAGGAGACGTAGGCGGCTTGCTCGGCGGTCATAGGCTCCAGGTTGATCCCGGCCGCGGCGAGCTTCAGGCGCGCGACTTCCGTATCGATGGCCTCCGGCACGACGTAGACCTGCGCCTCGAGTTCGGCATGATGCGCCACGGCATATTCCGCCGCCAGGGCCTGGTTCGCGAAGCTCATGTCCATGACGGCCGCCGGATGCCCCTCCGCCGCACCAAGATTGACGAGGCGGCCCTCGGCAACGAGGTGGAGACGCTTCCCCCCGATGTCGAACTCCTGGACGTTCTCGCGTACCTCGCGGACATGGCCCTCGGCCATGGCCCGGAGCGCGGCGAGGTCGAGTTCCGCATCGAAGTGGCCCGAGTTCGCGAGGACGGCGCCATCCTTCATGACCTCGAAGTGCTCGCGCCGGAAGACGTTGATGTTGCCGGTTGCGGTCACGAACAGGTCACCCCAGGCGGCGGCCTGGCCGGCCGTCATCACCTGGTAGCCATCCATCAGCGCCTCGAGCGCACGAACCGGATCCACCTCGACGACCGTCACGTGGGCTCCGTGACCGTCCATCCGCGATGCGATCCCCCGGCCCACCCAGCCATAGCCCGCCACGACGACGTTGCGTCCGGCGATGAGCAGGTTCGTGGCCCGGACGATGCCGTCGAGCGTTGACTGGCCGGTGCCATAGCGATTGTCGAAGAGGTGCTTGGTCAGGGCCTCGTTGACCGCGATGACCGGGTAGCCGAGGGCCCCATCCGCCGCCATTGCCCGGAGCCGGATAACCCCCGTGGTCGTCTCCTCGGTGCCGGCGATGACGTCCTTGATCTGGTCGGGACGCTCGAGGTGGAGGAGCGACACGAGGTCGCAGCCATCATCCATCGTGAGCTGCGGCCGGATGTCGGCGACTGCGTTGAGGTGCGCGTAGTAGGTGTCGCGATCCTCGCCGCGACGGGCATAGGTGGAGATCCCGTATTCCGTCACGAGCGCCGCCGCGACGTCGTCCTGGGTGGACAGCGGGTTGGAGGCAGCGAGCGTGACCTCCGCCCCGGCCGCCTTCAGCGTCCGCATCAGATTGGCCGTCTCGCTGGTCACGTGCAGACAGGCCCCGACGCGCAGACCGTCGAGCGGCCGCTCGACGGCGAAGCGCTCGCGAATCAGGCGCAGGACCGGCATCTCCCGCTCGGCCCACTCGATACGGCGGACACCTTCGGCCGCGCGGCCGAAGTCGGTCACGTCATGGGCTGGTGAGGTACC
>JBDSJV010000205.1:0-3935 GCA_039917225.1 Candidatus Limnocylindrales bacterium | reverse complement strand
CCGGTCCCAGGGAAGCGGCGCCAAAGACCGTCAGCGTCGTGGTCTCCGGTTGGGGCCGAGCCGCCGCCCCGCAGCCAATCAGAAACCCCATCATGGTCATGACCGCGACGGCCGCAGCCAACCGGCGGCCCGGTCCTGCGACGCGATGTGGCGCGAACCTCACTCACCAGCCTCGATGATCACGTTCGTGGCCTTGACCACGCACACGGCACGGTCCCCGATGGCGAGGCCCATCTCGGCGACGGCCTCTGCCGTCATCAGGCTGACGATCCGATGCGGTCCGGCCAGAACCTCGACGACGGCCGCGACACGATCCGCTTCGATCCTCGTGACGACGCCGGCAAACCGGTTGCGGGCTGATTGGGTCGAGGCCCGCGGGTCGGGGTTCGTCCGTCGCCTGGCCTCGAGCAGCCGAACGACCTCGGAGATCGGGACGAGACGCTGGCCGCCCGCCGACCGCTCGACGCGCAGTCGTCCCGCCGATTCCCAGCGTCGAAGGGTATCGACACCCACGCCCAGCATCTCGGCGGCCTGTCCCATCCGGAGGTGTTGCCTGGACGCGCGGGCTGAATGTGCTGATTCACTAGTCATAGCGAGGTATTGTGGCCGATTCGTGGCCATATCACAAGAGATGTGCGCCTTCGCGCCAGCTTTGCTCGCCTCAGGTCCTGGGCCCGACCGCCGCTGGTTCGGGGGATCGGCGTCCGGGCAAACCAAGCGAGGCCGCAGCCACGGCGAGCGAGACGAGCACGAGAACCCCGAATCCAAGCGAAACGGAGGCACTCGTGACCGAAGAGGCGAGGAGGGCACCGGCGATACTGGCCCCGACCACCCCGCCCAGGTAGCGGCCGGTGTAGTAGGTGCCCGCGGCCATCCCGACACGCTCCGGGCGGACGACCTCGAAGGCGGCCGCCTGGCGCGCCGACCCGGACAGGCCCATCCCGAGTCCGACGACCCCGAGCAGCACGGCGATCGCCACGAACGACGAGCCACCCATTGGCGTCCAGAGGCCGGCCAGTCCGATCGCCATGACGACGCTGCCGGCGACGACCAGGGCGCGCCGGCCCCGGCGATCCGAGGCTCGACCACCGAGCGGTGCGACGAACGCGGCCACACCGGAGATCCCGAGGAGGACCAGGCCGCTGGTGGTTGCGGACCCGCTCAGGACCCGCTCGACCAGCAGCGGGATCAGGATGAAGCTGGCATGCAGCACGATCGTGCTGCCGAACACGCCAGCGACGGCCGCGGCGAAGGGTGGATGGCTGAACAGCCGCGGGTCGATGGCTGGATGATCGACCCGCAGCTCATACCGGGTGAAGACAACGCCCAGGGGGATGATCGCGACGGCCGCGACGATTGGAATCGCGCCCTCGCCGCCACGGATCGCAATGAGGAAGGCGCCGATGATCGTGGCCAGCAAGGCGAGGCCGAGCAGGTCCAGCGGGGTCCTCGATCGTGCCGGCAGGCGACCAGTAGCCGGCTTCCCAGGTCCGGCGATCGCGGCCCCCTCACTCTCGGGGGCCTCCGACCGGCGCAGGCCGACGCTGGCCAGCGCGATCAGCGCGACCGGCACCGCCACGACGAACAGGCTCCGCCATCCGAACAGGCCGACGAGCACACCGCCGATGAATGGTCCCGCCGCCGCGGATGTCGAGACGAGGAGATCGAACAGGCCGAACGCCTCGCCGCGCCGGGCGGGAGGGGCGAATTCACGGATCAATGCCGCCGAACTGGTGGAGACGAAGGCACCACTTACCGCCTGCAGCACCCGGGCCGCCTGGAGGAGCCCAAACGTCGTCGCGCCGACGGCCACGGCCGAGGCCAGGGCGAAGATGGCGACGCCGAGCAGGAACATGCGTCGATGGCCGAACCGGTCCCCGAGCGAGCCACTCACCGGGAGGGCGACCGCAACCGCGCCGAGATACAGCGTGACGAGCGATGCCACGGCGCCCGCCCCGAGGTGGAACTCGTCCATGATCCCCGGCAATGCAACGGCCAGCATCGTCGAGTTGAGGGGCACCAGGACCGAGCCGCTCGCGACGCCGAGCATGGCTGCGGTCAGCAGCCGCCCGGACCGCGACGAGTTCACAGGAGACGCACGAACCCGGTCGCGCCGTCGATCTCGATCATCCGGCCGTCGGCAATGCGGGACGTGGCGTCCCCGGTTCCCACGACGGCGGGCAATCCGAATTCGCGCGCTACAACTGCCGCGTGCGACAGGATCCCACCGGTATTCGTGACCAGCCCCGCCGCGACCACAAAGACCGGCACCCAGGAGGGGTTCGAGGACGGGCAGACGATGATGTCTCCGGGTCTGATCCGGCCAAAGTCTTCGGGGCCGAGCGTAACCCGGGCAGGCCCGCGGACGAGGCCGGCAGAAGCTCCAGTTCCGCGCAGGACATCCGGCTCGGTCGATATGAACCGTTCGCCGTCGAACCGGTCGGTGCTCGGAGTACTGGCCTGTCCGACTTCTGGCGGGGGAGTGAGGGTTCGCTGCGCCGCATGCTGGGCGCGTCGCATGGTCACGAGCTCGCCGGTACCACGGGGCGTGAGGATCAGGTCGCGAATTTCGTCGCGATACAGGAACAGAATGTCGTCCGCATCGGCGAGACTTCGCTCTGCTTTCAAGCGCTGCCCGACGCGCATGACGAGGCTCCGAATGCGCGCCTGGGCCAGGCGGTCGATCCAGTAGTTGTGTCCCTCCGTCAACGGGCCGATCGCGCGAGCGAGTGACAGGAGATGCTCGAACCGCTGGAGTGTTTCCGCCTCTGTCGCCAGCCGCACCCGAACCCCGTCGGCCAAGGATGCCGCGTCGGCGGCCAACCGCGCGCGCCGCGCCTCCGCCGGTTCTGGCGGTCTCCCGAGGTGCATCCCGAGCTGGGTGAGGAGAAGGTCGGGTGCCTCCGCCCACGACGGCAGGGCAAGATCGTCAAAGGCCTGGCCCAGGTGCCCGTGACGGGCAAGGAACGCATCGAGTTCCACCAAAAAGGCCGGTCCCCCGGGGAGCTCCCGGATCTCGTCCATAATCGGCCGGGCGCGTGCCGACCCCTGGCCACCACTGGTCTCGCCCCCCGCTTGGGCCGCGAGGAGCTGCCTGATTGCGGGCCGAGCCGCGGCCTCCTCGGCCAGCCGCTCGATGCCGAGTTCTGCGTCCAGGAGATCGTTTCGTGTCCCCTGCACCAGGCGGAGAGACTCACCGGGGCTGGCCCCCGGAACCGCCTTCTCGTACAGATCGGCCAGGTCCTCGAGGACCTGATACGGCCCGAGGATGATGCAGAAGTGCAGTTCCCACATGCGGCGAACCGCGTCCCACGCCTCGTCCCAGCCGGCGGCGAGTTGCGTTGGAGCGAGATCCTCGACTGGCAGCGTCCGAAGCTGCGACTCCAGCCCCTTGAGTTCAGGGAGTACCTCATCGGCCCAGTACGCCGCGGTGACCTCGGCTCGCTCGCGGAGGACGGCAAGCCACCGCGCGTCAATGGCCGCCGTCGTTTCCTCGGTCGTGTTGGCGTCATGGGCGAAGTAGGCGTAGCCGTTCCAGATCCGGCAGTGCCAGCGTTGCGGGAAGTTACCGAATTGCTGAGGGGCGAGGTTGAAGCCCTGGCCGAGCGTGCGTACGTAGTCAGCGGCAAGGGGCACCAGCGCGAACGGCATGTGCATGTCATCCCACGACCACGATCGATCGGGGTCGGCGTCGTCCTCCCACGGCGTTGGAAACGCGTCGGACGAGGAAGTTGAGCGCTCCGGCTTCGGGCCAACCGCGCGCTTGTACGAGTTCGTCATCGGGTCGTGATCGGACGAGCCTGGAGGAGGTACCAGGTCCCGCCGGCCATCGCCGCTTCGATATCCACGGCCGATCCGATACTGACTTCGACGGCCAGGGCGAGCTCGGCGAGGTCGTTCAGCGATGGAGCGTCGAGCGCCGGTCCGATCTGGGA
>JBDSJV010000204.1:0-7401 GCA_039917225.1 Candidatus Limnocylindrales bacterium | reverse complement strand
CGCTCGCCGGCATCGTCGCAACCGGTGCAGCCCTCGGGATTGGCGAGCTGGTCGCGGGGCTGCTCGCCGGGGCGCCGTCACCGATCCTGTCCGTCGGGCGAGTCATCATCGATCTCCAGCCCCCCGGCGCAAAGGAAGTCTTCGTGGACCTCTTCGGGACGGCCGACAAACTGGCCCTCGAGCTGCTGGTCCTGGGCGTCGCCCTGGGGATCGGAGCGGTCGTCGGGCTGGTGGGGCGAATCCGGCCCACGATCGGCATGGGCATCATCGGCGCCTTCGTCGGGGTCGGATTCCTGGCGGGTCTTCGCGACTCGGATACGGTTCAGGTCCTGGCCGTCGGTGCGGGACTCGCGGAGTTCGCGGTCGGTGCCGTGGTGCTGGATCGCCTCCTCGGCCTGATCCCCCACGAGTCGTCATCCGCCTCCGCGTCCGTGTCCGCCTCGATGCCGGACTGGTCGAGACGAACGCTCCTGCTCCGGGGCGGTGCTGTCGCGGTTGGCTCGGTCGTCGCCGCCCGGGTCGGGCGGAGTCTGCTGGACCGGCAGCGCCTGACCAAACCAGGCGTTCTGCCGACGGCTCCGGATACCGTCTCGCTACCGGCCGGCGCGGATCTCGGTATTCCGGGCCTGACCCCGATCGTCGTGCCGACGCCGGATTTCTACCGGATCGATACGGCGCTCATCCCGCCGAACGTCGACCGCAGCACCTGGTCGCTCCGGATCCACGGGATGGTCGATCGCGAGGTCACCTTGACCTACGCTCAGCTCATCGAATTGCCGATCATCGAGCAGTACGTGACCATCGCCTGCGTCAGCAATCAGGTCGGCGGCGCCCTCGTCGGAAACACCAAGTGGACCGGCGTCCGGCTCCGCGACGTGCTGGATCTTGCCGGAGTGCAGCCCGCCGCGACGCAGCTCGTCGGGCGTTCAGTCGACGGCTGGACGGCGGGATCCCCGACGGCGTGGATCATGGACCCGGAGCGCGAGCCGATGATCGCGATCGGCATGAATGACGAGCCGTTGACTCGCGAACATGGCTATCCGGCCAGGGTCATCGTGCCGGGACTCTATGGCTACGTTTCGGCCACGAAGTGGGTCACGGAGCTCGAGCTCACGACCCTCGAGGCCTTCGATGCGTACTGGATCCCGCTCGGCTGGGCGAAGGAGGCGCCGATCCTGACCCAGGCGCGGATTGACCTGCCCGCGGTCGGCCGGACGGTCGCCAGTGGCCCGCTGGTCATCGCCGGCGTCGCGTGGGCACCCGACCGGGGCATCTCGCGGGTCGAGGTCTCGCTCGACGACGCGGAATTCCGCGATGCGACGCTGTCGGTGCCGATCTCGGAGGCGACGTGGGTCCAGTGGCAATACTCCACGACCGCGACGGTCGGCTTCCACACCGTCCAAGTTCGTGCCACTGATGGGCGTGGCGTGACGCAGACCGCGACGGCGACCCGTCCGGATCCCGACGGAGCACGGGGCTGGCACCGGATCGCCTTCCAGGTCGAGTAGGGCGAGCCATCTTCGGCGGGGCTCCCGCCCCGGATCGGATAGATTCGGCACATGCCCCGTCGGACCTTCCACTTCGATCCGCCTGACCGCTTCATCGCCGGCACGATCGGCGAGCCCGGGAACCGGACGTTCTTCCTGCAGGCCCGCCAGGGCTCGCGGATTGTCAGCGTGTCGCTCGAGAAGGCCCAGGTAGCCGCGCTGGCCGACCGCCTGGGACGCATGCTCGTCGAGCTCGATGAGCGTGGGATCGTGAAGCTCGAGGCCCCTGGCAGCGAGGACGTCGCCCCGCTCGACGAACCATTGTCCGAGGCATTCCGGGCCGGCACGCTGACCCTTGGCTGGGACGGTGACGTCGAGCGTGTCCTCATCGAGGCTCGCGCGCTCGGCGCGGATGACGAAGATGAAGACGAAGAAGACGAGGACGAGGAGGCAGCCGGCGTCGACGATCCGATCGAAACACAGACGCTCGTAGCGGCGATTTCGAACCTGCTCGCCGACTCGGATACGGACGGCCCGGACATCTTCCGGGTCCACGTCACGGCCACGGCCGCCCGTGCCTTCGTTGAGCAGGCGATCCGGGTCGTTCGATCTGGTCGCCCGCCGTGTCCGCTGTGCGGTAATCCGCTCGATTCGCAGGGCCACATCTGCCCGCGCCGGAACGGTCAGTACGTCAACTGAGCTGCGTCACGCCGATCCGCTGACGCTCCAGGGGCTTCGCGACGGCGAGCTCGAGGTTCTCGGGCGACTGCCCGGCTCGTCCAACCAGGCGCTCGTGGTCCTAGTCCATCACGAGAATCTGGCCGAACCGTTCCACGCGGTCTACAAGGCCGCAGCCGCCGAGCGGCCGCTGTTCGACTTTCCGGACGGAACCCTTGCCCGCCGCGAAGTTGCCGCCTTCCTCGTTTCCGAGGCGATGGGCTGGGGGCTGATTCCCCCGACGGTCCTGCGTGAAGGCCCGTTCGGCGAGGGCATGGTCCAGGAGTGGATCCATCCTGACCCGGCCGCGGACATCGTGGCCATGGTCATGGATCCAGACCCGCGCCTACGCCGGATGGCGATCTTCGATGCCATCGTCAACAACACCGACCGCAAGGGCGGACACCTGCTTCCGATGCCGGGTGGGCACGTGTTCGGGGTCGATCACGGGGTCACGTTCTCAACGGTGCCCAAGCTCAGAACCGTCCTCTGGGGGTGGATGGGAACCCCGTTGACGGACGAGGAACGGGCTGGCGTCGAGCGCGTCCACATCGACCTGCAGGCCGATCTCGGGGATGCGTTGCGGGCGCTGCTGTCGCGGCCGGAGGTCACGGCCACGCGGCGACGCTCGAGCGCGCTGCTGAAGCGAGGACGGTTCCCGCGGCCCGGCCGAAACTGGCCCGCCGTCCCGTGGCCGACGTTCTGAACGCGTCGGGCCTCCCCGAGTCACGAGCGATCAGGCACGATATGCCGATGGCGCACCGATGAGCTCCGCGGATCATCTCCTCGCGATCGACGTCGGGACGCAGAGCGTCCGGGCAATCCTGTTCGATCCGCGCGGGGCGCTCGTGGCGATGGGCCGAGTGCCGCTCGTTCCATACGTTTCGCCGAGGCCTGGCTGGGCGGAGCAGGATCCCGAGGTCTGGTGGGACGCGATCGGGGAAGCGTGCCGCCGGCTGTGGGCCGATCCGGCCGCCTGGCCGGATGCAGTCGCGGCCATCTCGCTGACGACGCAGCGGGTGACCGTCGTCGTCGCCGACGAGGACGGCACGCCACTCCGGCCCGCAATCGTCTGGCTGGACCAGCGGCAGACCGAGGATGTGCCGCCCGTCGGCGGCGCCTGGGGCCTCGCCTTCCGCGCGGCCCGGGTCGAGGAAACGGTCGCCCGGTTCCAGGCCGACTGTGAAGCCAACTGGATCGAACGCCACGAGCCATCCGTCTGGAATCGCATTCGCCGGTACGGAGTCCTGTCGTCGTGGCTGACGGCTCGCCTCGTCGGTCGATGGGTGGACTCGTCGGCTGCCCAGATCGGCTACCTCCCGTTCGACTTCAAGCGCTCGCGCTGGGCTGGACGGCTCGACTGGAAATGGCAGGTGGCGTCGTTCGACCGGGCCTGGCTCCCGGAACTCGTGGACCCGACCGAGACACTCGGGGAGTTGACACCCGCCGCGGCTCAGCACCTCGGCCTGGCGACCTCGCTCCCCGTGGTCGCGTCGGCCGGCGACAAGCAGGCTGAGGCGCTCGGTGCCGGTGCCGTGACGCCCGACGTTGCGGCGCTGTCGTTCGGGACCACCGCCACGATCGGAACGACCCATCGTCGTTACCTCGAGGCCATCCCGCTCGTGCCTCCCTATCCGGCCGCGATCAAGGGAGCGTGGCTGCTGGAGCTCCAGGTCCTGCGCGGCTTCTGGATGGTGGAGTGGTTCAAGCGTGAATTCGGGGCCGACGAGATTGCCCGGGGTGCCGCCATCGACGTCCCGCCCGAGGCGCTGTTCGAGGATCTCCTGGCCGCTTCACCGCCGGGGTCGATGGGCCTGGTGGTCCAGCCCTACTGGATGCCCGGCGTGCGCTATCCGGGGCCCGAGGCCAAGGGCGCCATGATCGGGTTCGGCGACGTTCACGGCCGGGCTCACGTCTACCGGGCAATCCTCGAGGGGCTCGCCTACGGACTGCGCGAAGGCGCCGAACGGACCGTGCGGCGGAGCAGGGTCCCGATTCGCGAGCTGCGTGTCTCCGGTGGTGGATCCCAGTCGACGGCCGCGGTTCAGCTCTTCGCCGACGTCTTCGGGGTGCCGGCCAGCCGACCGCATACCCATGAGGCCGCCGGTCTGGGCGCCGCCATCGACGCGGCACTGGGCATCGGACTCCATCCGGATCCGGTCACGGCGGTCGCCGAGATGGTCCGGGTCCGCGATCGCTTCGAGCCATCGCGCGACGCCAGCCGGATGTACGAAGAGCTGTTCCGGGGCGTCTACCTGCCGATGTACGACCGGCTTCGGCCGCTGTATCGGGAGATTCGCCGGATTACTGGCTACCCGCGCTGACCGAGGGTCGCTCGAAGACGAGCAATCGCCACGTCCCGACATATTCGGCGGACACCGGCTCGAGACCGGCGGCCCTGGCGGCGGCCACGACGGCCGCGTGGGAGTGCGCCTGGACCCGGAAGTCGGAGCGAGTGATCCACTCCCAGGCGTTGAGGATGCGAATCACAATCCGGGCGATCAGGAGGTCGGGCGGCAACGTGATGGCCAGCCGGCGGCTGGTTCGTTCGGCCGCACGCCCAACGAGCTGGGGCATGTCCACGTAGCAGCAGACGACACGGTCGAGGGCCACCAGGTCCGCCGGCTCGACCTCCGGTGCGCGGCTGACGAAGTCGCCGTGCAGGTGGGTCACCCGCTCGGCCAGGCCGAGCCGCTCCGACTCTTCGCGGGCCGCGGCCAGGTACGGGCCCGAGGCGTCCACATCGGTCGCGCTGCTGGCTCCACGTGCCAGCAGCAGGTGATGGACCGCCCCCACGCCAGCGCCGATGTCGAGGACCGTCATGCCCGTGGCGTCGTCACCGGCGAGGGCGTCGGCGATGGCAACCGACGCCCGGCCCGGACCCTTCTTCCGATAGTCGCGCAGGACACGCTGGGCGTGCGCCTGATCGAAGGCATCGTCGTAGCAGCAGGAACAGGGCGGTTGGGCCATACGCCTAGAGTAGCCCTAGGCCCGGACTTCCTGGCGCATGAACCAGATGTAGGCCACAGCGAAGCAGAGCGCTGTCATCGCGAACAGAGCGATTACGTGCGGCCAGACCAGGAGCGCGCTTTGGTCGAACGACATCACCTGGCCCTGCGCCTGCTGCTGCCACTGCTGCCACTGTCCCACGGTCGTGGGCGTCGACACCGTCGTCACGCTCGGGTTGAGGAGCACGGCCGATGCTTCCTGGTACAGGGTCAACGGCAGGATCCGGGCGATCACCGTGGACAAGGCCGTGAGCGACAGGGCCTCCTCCAACGTAGCGGCGCTTGCCACCGGTGCCAGGATCCCGGCGACGAGGCTGATGATCAGCTGGCCGAAGATGGCGACCAGCAGCCAGACGCCGAACCCGATGAGGGCAGCCGTGGCCGCGCGCCGGACGAGCACCGACAGCAGGAGTCCGAAGGCAAGCCAGAGACTGACCCACAGGATCGTCAGGACCAGCCAGGCGAGCAGCCTGACGACCTCATCGGCGGCCGGGATGATGCCGAGGCGAACGATCCCGAACCCGGAGATGACGCCGACGACGACGAGCAGGACGAGGGTGATGGCAGCAAGTCCCGCGGCGAACTTGCCGTTGACGACATCGTCGCGATAGATCGGCTGGGAGAGGAGCCGGGGCAGCGTGCCGTCGGTCCGCTCGCTGTTGATGGCGTCGAAGGCGAAGGCCACGCCCAGCAGGGGCGCCACGATCCCGACGAAGTTGAAGACGTTGGGGATCGGTACGCCCTCTGGACTGACGAGGAAGAGGGCGAGGAAGGCGTCCCGCGAATCGACCACCTGTGACGCGACCGATCGAATGGCGTCGGAGGCAAAGTAGAGCGGCACGATGGCGGCCGCGCCAAGGACCACCATCAGCACGACGAATCGGGCGCTCGAGAGATGGTCGGCGAACTCCTTGCGGGCCACGACCAACCAGCCCGCGTCGCGACCCGCGAGGCCTGGCGTGGTGGGGTGGGCGTCAGCGGTCATGATCCAACCTCTGTCGTGACGCCCGACCGACTCATGCCGGCAACGGCGATCCGGTAGATCTCATCGAGCGACGGGGCAATGTCCCGAAGGGATGTCAGCCGCAGGCCCTTCTCCACGGCGGCCCGGAGAATGGCCTCCCGGACGCGGCCAGATTCCGACGCTGGACGCACCGATGCGCGCCACACCGCGGCAGCGGGATCCCACGACACCGCCTCGACGTGCTCGATGGCCCGGAGGGCTGCCTCCGGATCCGGCCCGGTGGCGTCGCCTTCGTCGGTCACGACGGTGACTTCGAGGTGGGCGGCGCCGTCTCCGAACCGCTCGGCCAGCTCGGCAACGGTACCGACGCCGATCAGCCGCCCGGCCGCGAAGATCCCGACGCGATCGCACACGGATTGCACCTGGCTCAAGAGATGGCTGGACAGGAGGATCGTGGTCCCGCGCTCCCGGACGAGGGTTCGGAGCAGATCGAGGATCTCGACGACGCCGATCGGGTCGATCGACGTGGTCGGTTCGTCGAGGATCAGGACATCCGGGCTCTTGAGCAGCGCATCGGCGATGCCGAGCCGCTGCAACATGCCACGCGAGTACGTGTCGGTGAGCGTGTCGGCCCGACCGACGAGCCCAACCTGCTCGAGGACGTGAGTGATCTGTCCCTCGGTCTCGTCCTTGGCAAGGCCGTTGAGGCGCGCCGTGTAGCGAAGGTTCTCGCGGCCCGTGAGATCTCCGTAGAAGCCCACCGAATCGGGCAGGTAGCCCACGCGACGCTTGACCTCGAGCGGTCTGCGCGCCGGGTCCAGGCCAACGACCCGGGCGGCACCGCCCGTTGGCTCGGTCAGGCCGAGGAGCATCAGGATCGTCGTGGTCTTGCCGGCTCCGTTCTGTCCGAGCAAGCCGAAGATCTCACCCGCCCGAACCTCGAGGTCGAGCGTATCCACGGCCATGATGTCCCCGTAGCGCTTCGTCAGCGCTCGCGTTCGAATTGGAGCCGATGCCGCGACCGGATCGGCGGCGACTGGGGACCGGCGGCGGCGACTGGGCCGTGCCGGCGCGGTGTCGGTCACCGCCTACCGCCGGCCGTAGCGCTGGAAGACCCACCAGACCGAAGCGCCAACGACGACGATCAGCGCGACGCCCACGACGCCCCACAGGATCGATGTCTCGACCGTGTAGCGAATCTCGAGCGAATCGCGGGATGACGGGT
>JBDSJV010000203.1:0-13576 GCA_039917225.1 Candidatus Limnocylindrales bacterium | reverse complement strand
ACCGTTGGCCAGGAGAACCGCATGGCCCACGTGCGCCGCAAAGCCGGCGGCGAGGATCAGCGTTCCGATCGTGAAGAGCAGTTGAGAGGCTGATTCCATTGGATCTCCAGGGCGCTGGCCGTCGAGTTTGACTTCCGCAGCCTAACGCTCGAATTCGAGCGGTGGACCGCGAGATCGCCGCATCAGGCGGCGGCTGCTCCTCCGGGAGGGGGACCCGCGGGACGGAGCGCGCGGCCACGGTTCTCGATCCGGAGGACGAGCCCGCAGTTCCCACAGGTGCTAAGGCTGGCGGCCCGGCCGGATGAGCATTTCGGGCAGCGAACCAGGAGCTCGCGGCGACAGACTTCGCAACGGGTCGCGCCGGACGGAAAGACGAGCGCATCGTTCGGGCAGTACGGCTCGCCCGCCGGGTAGCTGGCGACGCCGTCGACCATGCTGACCATCACGGGACCCTCGACGAAGGATATCCGCGCCCTCGGCGCCCGGAGGACGTAGATGACCCAGCCGAGCACGAGCAGGGAGACGATCGGGCCGACGACGCCGATCACGAGGAAGACCGGCAGCAGGCTGATGAGCGCACCCCAGTCAGGGGTGACGATCCCGGAGAGCGCCTCGAGGAGCCCGTGCCATGCCTGTTGAAGGGCGTCAATCACCGCGAAATCCTAGCAGTCAGCGGTCATCGCGGTCGGACTGCTCCGGAGCACGTGGTGGGCGCCGGTGGCCGATCGTCGTTCCGGCCTTCGGCCCAGGTGGGTTGGGCACGCGCCGACGAGGCGCAGCTGGCCGCTGATCGGGTCGTGCGTCTGCGCCGCCCGCCGCTCCCCGACGCCCTCGTGCCGCTTCCCCGGTTCCACGCCCGATCCGACCGGCCAGCCAGGCCGTTCCCGCGATCCGGGCTCCCTTCGCCCGGACGAAGTTGCGCAGCTCCCGGTCGTCGGTCACGACGAGGATCCCCCACGTGCCCGCCGGCCCGTCGAGGGCCAACTGTGCGGCCACGCCCTCGTCGATGAGGCGATCCGCCGTTTCGCGGCCCGAGTAGGAGACACGGAGGCCCGTCGCCAGGCGGCCAGTGACGCCGCCTGTCGGCCGACCGTCGAACACCAGGTCCACGACGACCGACGGCGGGAACACCGCGCGGAGGCGGCCGATCACGGCTCCGGGCGGAATCGGCGGCGGTCCACCGGACTGGCTTCCGCGCTCGCTGGATGCCCCCCGCCCAAGGGCGAACAGGAGGTTGGTCCCGTCGATGTAGACGCGCTCCACGCCGGCCAGCGGGTCACTGCTGAGGGCGGCGATCATGTCGGCGCCGGAAGGTTGAGGAAGCCGTCGAGTCATGAACCCATCGTACTCGGCTAGCATCTGGACCCATGCTGCTGCTCGTTGATCTCGACGGCGTCGTCTACCGCGGCACCGAACCGGTACCCGGCGTTGCCGAGTTCCTGTCCAAGCGCGTCGCGGCGGGCGACGAGGTCGTCTACGTCACGAACAACTCGATGCATTACCGCGCCGATTACGTCGCCCGGCTCACCGCTCTGGGCGCCCCAGTCAGCGCCGATCGGGTGGTCAGCGCCCCGCGCGCGACGGCGCTGTACCTCGCCGACCGGGCGCCCGAGATCCGGCGGGTCCTGACGATCGGCGCCTCTGGCCTCGACCGCGAACTGCGCGATGTCGGTCTCGATGTCGTGAGCGCCGCGCACGTTGCGGAGCGGATGGCGAGAGAAGGGATCGACGGCTGGGCCGCCGCAGGGCATCCGCAGGCGGTCGTGGCCGGGCTGGATCCACAGCTGACCTACCTGCGCATTGCCGCAGCCGCGGACTGCATCCGCGCCGGCTCCCGGTTCATCGCCACGAACCGGGATCCCGTCTACCCGACCGAGCGCGGCCTGCGCCCGGGGGCTGGCAGTGTGATCGCCGCGATCGAGGTCGCGAGCGGGACCGCGCCGCTCGTCATCGGCAAGCCGGAGCCGCTGCTCCTCGAGGCAGCAGCCCGGGCCGTCGGAGCGGACCCGCGGGATGCTGTCGTCATCGGCGACGGACTTGGCACGGACGTGGCGGCGGCGATTGCCGTCGGGGCGCGGAGCATCCTGATGCTGACGGGGGTCTCGACGCGGGCGCAGGCCGAAGCGCTCCCCGCGGGCCAGCGACCGACGGCCATCGCAGCCGATGCCGAGGAGCTGGCTAGCGTCCTGGCGACGCTCGCAGACCGCCGCTGAGTCTGGGCTACGACTGGCCCAGGGCTACGGCTGGACCAGCTCGGGAACGCCCGCCGCCCACTCATCGAACGTCCGGCGGAGCGGAGCGATCGTGGTCTCATCCGCGAACGCCACATCGAGCGCCAGGCGATCGATGGCCCACAGCTCAGGAAGGGCCAGTCCGATCCGCTCGACGGCGTTGCGGTACTCCTCGGACAGCGTCAGATCACTTACGGTCAGGTCATCCGTGTTGAGCGTCACCCGATTGCCCGCGCGGTGGAGCCTGGCCAGTGGGTGTTCGGCGACGGACGGGACGATCGTCGCCTGGGCGTTCGACGTCGGGCACAGATCGAGGCAGACGCCGAGATCCCGTAGCTCGGCCATCAGCTCCGGATCGTCCGCCGCTCCGGGGCCATGCGCGATTCGCTCTGGGTTCACGGCCAAAGCTCGGCGAACCTGGGCGGCGCCTCCCCACTCACCGGCGTGGAGCGTGATCCGCAAGCCGCCGGCCCGGGCGGCGTCGAACGCCCGGCGAGCAACCAGCGGATCCGGGTATCGCGCCTCCAGGCCGGCGTAATCCCAGCCGGTCAGGCCGCGATCGACGAAGCGCGCCGCGGTCTCCGCCAGGACTTCGTTGGCCGCCGGTTCGTGTGACCGTAGCGCCGTACAGATGAGCCGGACGGTGATCCCCGCGGCGGCTGCGGCCCGCTTGGCGCCAACCATGACCGCCTCGATACCGTCCGCGAGCGGCAGACCGCCCGCGACGTGGAGCAGGGGGCCCCAGCGAACCTCCACGTACCGGACGTTGTCGGCGGCCTTGTCCTCGACGAGCTCGGCCGCAATCCGCTCCAGGGCCTCGGCGTCCTGCATCAGGGCAATCGGCAGGTCGAAGGCGCCCAGGAGATCCGCCTGATCTGGTGACCGAGGTGGCCCCACGAGGACGTCGCTCATGGCCCTCCAGGTGTTCGGTGCGTCGATCCCCCTGGACCGCGCGATCTCGAGTGCCGTGCCAATCCGGAGCGACCCGTCGAGATGGAGGTGCAGCTCGGCCTTGGGCATCCGCTCGATGAGTCTGGCGATCCAGTCCGGCGCGGGCTCACCCGTCGCAAAGGCTCCGCGAACCACTTCGCGGGTGTCGATCGAGTCGGACTCACGCTGCATGGACGGATCGTAGCCGGGTCGACCGCTCGCGGGGCGGATCGCAAGCCGCTACGCTCACGCCGTGATCCGTCAGACCACGATCCTGCGTCTCGCTCGCCGGCTGGCCTCCATCGCGACGTTCAGTCTCGTGATGGCGGTGATCGCCCTTGGCAGCGCTGGAGTCATTGCGATCTGGTCGCATCCGCCGGGAACCTCCGCGCGGGCCGAGCTCACCTGGCACGAGGACCAGGTTCTCGGGAGCCAGCTCAACGGCGCACAGGCGGACCTCGAGGCGATCGCCGCGGATACCGACCGCCTGGCGGTGCTGGCGAGAGGCGCAGTCGGTGCCCTGACCGCCGACGACCAGGGTCCCTTCGGCGAGTCGCTGGCGGAAGGGACACGGCTGGCCGTTTCCATCGAGTCGGCCTCCGACGAGCTCCGGGCCAGTCTCACGACGCTGCCGGGCGGAGCGGCGACTGACACCATGACCTTTGGGCTCGACGTCCTGGCCCGCCGCTCCGGTCTGCTGTCCGCGATCGACGCCACGTCGGGGCTGGCGCGCTCATGGGCCACCCTCACGGTCGGCAGCCTTCAGGCGTCGCGCCTCATCTCGCTGCTCGGAGTTCACGACACCTCCGTCGCCGCGGCGGCGGCCGAGGGTCGCGCCGCAGATTACGAGAGCGCCCTCGCCACGCTCGACGACGCGCTGGCCCGCCTCGACGCGGCCGTCGAGATCCGGAACCAGCTGGCAAACACGTCGGATGTCACGACGCTCGACGAGTGGGTTGCCCGGAATCGAACCTACGACGAGGCGCTCAAGCGGCTCTACGTGGCCCTTGGCGATTCCGGCGGGGCGGTCACGGACGCTGTGCGAGACGCCTACCGCGACGAGGGGCTGGCCCGGGCGGGTCTGCCGCCCGACCCGAGGGGCCTGGTGGTGATCCTTGCGGACATCGGTCGCGGCGGACTCAACCAGGCCGTGATCGCCATCGACCAGGCTCGGGCCCGACTGACCGTCGCCCTCGAGGCCCTGTCCTGACCGCTCGGCTCGACGGCCATGGGCCGGTGCTGGCACCTCGGGGCGCGTACACTCGGGGCCAACAAACCAGCAGGCCGCCCGATCGCAGGTAGCGCGGCATTCCCTGGAGGATATCGCCCGTGCGCGTGCGCATCGAAACCGATCAGCCCTGGGACGTCCCAGCCGACGTACTCGTCGTTCCGGTCGTGGGAGAGATTGCCTGGGAAGGGCCCCTCGGCGAGCTCGATCGACGGACGCATGGCGAGCTCAAATCGCTCCACGCCCTCGGAGAGCTTCGGACCAAGCGCTTCACGTCGGCCATGGCGGCACCCGGCGACGTGCGAGCGGGCCGCATCCTGCTCATCAGCGCCGGCGACGCCGAATCGGTTGATCGCGAGGTCCTCGTCCACGTGGCTGCGGCCGCGATGCACCGACTTGCTGGCCGGACCGCGCAGACCATTTCGTTCTGGCTCGATCCGCTGGTCGGAGCGATCGGTGGCGATGCCGACCTGGTCACTGCGCTGGTCTCCCGTGGCATCGTCGAGGGAAGCTACGACCCGGGGAGCATCTACCGTGACCCCTCGACGGTCTATCGCCATGGACGAAAGACCGCTCCGCCAGTCCTCGAGGAACTCGTCCTCCTGGCACCTGCCGGGGCCGATACCGCGGCCCTGATGGCGGCCGCGACACGCGGTCAGATCATCGGCGAGGGGTCCAACCTCGCCAGGAACCTGTCCAATCGCGCGGCCAACGACGTCAGCCCCGAGGTCCTCGCCGAAGAGGCCTGGGCGCTGGCCGAAAAGCACGGGTTGTGGATCGACGTCCTGGGGCCGGAGCGAGCCACGGAACTCGGCATGGGCATGTTCATGGCGGTCGGCAAGGGGAGTGACAACCCACCCCGGATGATCGTGATGCGGTCCGGCGGAGCCGGCGAGCAGGACGCCCTCGGTCGCCACCTGGCCCTGGTCGGGAAGGGCGTCTGCTTCGACTCCGGCGGGATCAGCATCAAGCCGGCCGACCGGATGGAAGAGATGAAGATGGACAAGACCGGTGCCTGCACCGTGATTGCGGCCATCACGACGCTCGCCAGGCTCGCACCGGGCACGCCGCTGCTGGCCCTCGCGCCGGCCGTCGAGAACATGCCCGGTCCGCGTTCGACTCGCCCCGGCGACCTGGTCCGGGCCATGAACGGGAAGTGGGTCGATATCACCAACACGGATGCCGAGGGTCGGTTGATCCTCGGCGATGCCATGACCTATGCCGAGCGCCTCGGCGCGACGCACCTGGTGGATGTTGCGACGCTGACCGGTGCGGTCTCGCGCGCGCTCGGCGACATGGTGGCCGGAGCGTTCGGGACCGACCAGGCCTGGACCGACCAGGTCCTGGGAGCCGGCGGGCGCGCCGGGGAGCGCTACTGGCAGATGCCGATGGTCGAGGACTACTGGGAAGAGATGGAGTCCTGGTACGGCGACATGGTCAACAGCGGCAGCGGCGAGGGCGGACTCATCAAGAGCGCGCTTTTCCTGCGCGAGTTCGTCACCAAGCCGTGGGTCCACCTCGATATCGCCGGAACGGCCTACTACCGAAAGACGAAACCGTTTGCCCCACGCGGAGCGACTGGCGCGTCGCACGCGACCCTCGTGGAACTGGCGCTGGCCGGGGCTCAACCGGCCTGAGCCGTCCGGAACGGTCTGGCTGAACATGAGCCCCCTCGTAACCATCATCGCGATTGCCGGAGCGGTCTGGGGCCTCGTCGCCGATCGCATCGCTGCGCGCTGGCCGGCGCACGACGATGGGACGATTCGACCGATCGACTGGCGGACGGCTGCCGTCATCGGGGCCGGGAGCCTGGGACTCAGCGTCCTCGTCGCGAGGTACGAGTCCGATCCAGGATCCGCCGTCTATCTCGGCATCCTGGTCGTGGCGCTGGTCCTCCTGTTCGCCACGGACCTCGACCAGCGACTCCTGCCCGACGTCATTACGATCCCGATCGTCATCTACGCCGTGATCGGGTATGGCGCCGGCATCGGACCGTTCGTCCGGACGCCGGGCGACCTGCTCCTGGCGATCATCGCGGCGATCGCCGTCCCGGTCGGCCTCTACCTCGTCTCGATCCCGTTCGGCGCGGGCGCCATCGGCATGGGCGACCTCAAGCTCCTGTTCGGGATCGGGCTGCTCGCCGGGGCCGCACGCCTCGTGGCCATGGTGGTCGTCGGCGCCCTGACTGCGGCCGCCGGGATCGTGATTCTCCTCGTCCTGCGCCGGATCACGCTCAAGAGCTATGTGCCGTACGGACCGTTCCTCATCATCGGCGCCATCTGGGCGATCACCGTCTCCGGGAGCCCGTAGGTCGGGCCGGCCAGGCGGCTCTGGCAGGCTGGGGTATCATGCCGCCATTGCCGGTAGTCGTTCCAACGTGGTGCCCTACGTGGAGCGGCGGTTTCACCCGGCGAGCGAACCGCACGGTTCAGCCGCGCTGGAGATCGTTCGCATGATGACGTCGCCACCCGATGCGCCACCGAACGCCTGACCAGTCAGGCTGGTCTCCGCGATCGCGCCGTCGTCCCGGCCGGTCCGTCCTTCTCTTCCTCGCCTTCATCGTCCTGCTGGGCGGAGCCTTCGCGGGCGGACCCGTTGCACCGGTCTCGGCTGATGCCCTGTCCGATGCCGTCGCCAAGCAGAAAGCCCTGGCGGCCCAGATCGCCAAGCAGAAAGCGCTGGTCGCCAACCTCACCCGCCAGCAGCAGGCGCTCAGCGCCTCACTCGCTCAGACGAGGGCCTCGCTGAGCCAGGTCAACCTCGACCTGTCGGCCGTTCGAACCGAGGTCGTCGCCGCCACCGTCGACGTGGCTCGCGCGCAGGCCGAGGTGGACGCACTCGATGCGCAGGTCGCCAAGCTGGATCTCCAGCTCGCCGATCTCGAGGATCGCGAGGCTCGCAAGCTGCAGGAGCTGAACGCCCGAAAGGCGCTCCTTGCCGACCGCATCCGGCAGGCATACGACACCGACCGAACGTCGCTCCTGGAGACCTTCCTGTCAGGCGATACGTTCACCGACGTACTTGCCGAGGTGTCCTATCAGCTCGATTTTGCCCAGCAGGATCGTGAACTGGCGGATCAGATCGTGGCCGACCAGAAGGTCCTGGCCGTCCTTCACCAGACCGTCGAGGACACGCGGACGCAGACCGAGACACTGCGCGCGGCCGCCGACACCCAGCACGTGGAACTCGAGGGTCAGCTTGCGTCGCTGGTCGATTCGCAGGCCCGGCTCAAGGCGCTCGAGACGGAGACCGAACGCCTCCTGGCCCTGCAACGGGCCGCCTATGCCAAGACCGCGACCGACAAGACGAAATTGGCGGCTGCGATTGCCGCCAGCGAGAAGGCCGAGAAGGCCCTCCAGGCCAAGATTAACCAGATCGTCAAGGAGCGAGCCAGGGGCGGCTCGATCCCGTCCATCTACAACGGCACCCTGCGCTGGCCGATGGCCGGGACCATCACCCAGGAATACGGATGCACCGGCTTCTCCTGGGAGCCACGCCGGGGCAACTGTGCCCACTTTCACAAGGGGATCGACGTCGCCGCACCGCTCTACACGCCAATCCGGGCTGCGGGACCGGGCGTGGTGGTCTTCGCGGGTGCCAACCCGTACGACCCGTATCCGAAGGCCTGGATCGTGGTCATCGCCCACTCGTCCGAGCTGGTGAGCTGGTACGCCCACGTCGACAATCGGGCCTATCGGCCGCGCGTCAAGGCGGGCGATTCCGTGGTCGCCGGCCAAATCATCGCCTACGAGGGCCTCACGGGCCGGACCACCGGTCCGCACCTCCACTGGATGGTGGAGTTCCGAGGGTCCTTCGTGAACCCGCGCCTGTTCCTCTAGGTCCTGTCATCAGGGCTCGATGCTAGGATCGATGGACTTCAGCGCAGAACGACGCACACCGAGGAGACGAGGGTGACGCGGACACTGGCGATGGTCCTTGCCGGCGGCGAAGGAGAGCGACTGTCCATCCTGTCGTCGGTGCGCGCCAAGCCCGCAGTGCCGTTCGGCGGCAAGTACCGGATCATCGATTTCACACTCTCGAACTGCGTCAATTCCGAGATCAGTGACGTCGTCGTCCTGACCCAGTACAACCCGCGGTCGCTCAACGACCATATCGGCCTCGGCCGACCCTGGGACCTCGACCGGGCCAGGGGCGGCATCAAGCTTCTCCAGCCCTACATCGCGAGGGGTCGGGTGGCGGAGTGGTATCGCGGGACCGCAGACGCCGTGCTGCGTAACCGGAGTCTGCTCGAGCACTCCGATGCGGACATCGTGCTCATCCTGGCCGGCGACCACATCTACAAGATGGACTATCAACCGTTCATCGCTGCCCACAAGCGCAAACGAGCCGACGTGACGATCGCCGTCCGGCGGGTGCCGCTCGCCGAGGCTACCCGGATGGGGATTCTCGCCATGGACGAGACCGATCGGATCACCGAGTGGCAGGAGAAGCCCAAGCAGCCCAGGAGCGACCTCGCGTCGATGGGCGTCTACGTCTTCTCCCGCAAGACGCTGCTCCGTTGGCTTGACGAGGACCTGACCGACTTCGGGACGAACATGATCCCGGCCATGCTCGATGCCGGCGCCCGGTGCTACGGCTACCACTTCGACGGCTACTGGCAGGATGTCGGGACGATCCAGTCCTACTGGGAAGCGAACATGGCCCTGCTCGTGGATCACCCGGAACTCGACCTTTACGACAAGGAATGGGTGATCCATACGAAGTCGGAGGAGCGGGCTCCGGCCAAGCTCGGACCAACCGCCCAGGTCCACCGCAGCCTGATCAGCCACGGCTGCGTCATCGACGGCACGGTCGTCAACAGCGTCCTGTCGCCCGGGGTCCGGGTCGGCGTCGGTGCCGTCATCCGCGATTCGATCGTCATGTTCGACTCCGTGATCGGCTCACGGGCGGTCATCGACCGGGCGATCCTGGACAAGGAGGTCACCGTGGGCCCCGGCGCCATCGTCGGCGAGGGCCCCGACGATCCGCCGAACAAGGCAGAGCCGACGCGACTCAATACCGGGATCACGGTTGTCGGCAAGCAGAGCGTGATCCCGCGGGGCGCCCGGATCGGCCGGAATGTCCGCATCGGCGGAAACGTCCGCCCGTCGGACTTCATCCGCAAGGTCGTCCCGACGGGTGGATCCGTGGATGCGAAACCGCCTCCCCCGGCGACCGGGCGGCGCGGTGCCGGAGGTCGTCTGGATGGCAAGGCTCCACCGTCGACGCCGGAACCGAAGGCGAGCAGCGCCGCGGGCTAGACTGCGGCCGTGCCCGATACCACGCCGCCCGTGTCTGCGGTTGATCTCGCCGCCTGGCTCGAGGGTCTCTCGATTCCTGCCGGCGCGCCATCCGTCCGTGACGGGGTCGTGGCCTGGGATGTCGTTCTCGATGGGCGACGGCGTCGTGATCTCCGGGTCACGCTGATCCTGGATCCGGCGACCGGCTTCATCGTCTGGGCGCACCTCGCACCTCCGATCGGCGACGGGCTGCGCAAGGCGTATCGAACGCTGCTGCGCTGGAACGACGAATACCCACTCGCCAAGTTCTCGCTCGCGGATGATGGGCGCCCAATCCTCTCGGTCGAGCTGCCCCTGCGCTGGCTGGATGCCGACGAATTTGGCCTGGCGCTGGCCCGCGTGGTGGGGATCGCCGACCAGGTGTTCGAGGGAACGCGGCCATGGGTCTGGATCGGCGGCCGGGTGCCAGCCGGATATGGACAGGGCGAATCTCGCCCTGACGTCCTCCTGGCCCGTTTTGCGGGCCGGCTTCCGGAGCTCTTCGAGGAGTGATTGGTCTGGCCGACGCTCGGGCTCGTGCTGCGAGCGGTCTCCTGGTGGTCGCCGTGCTGGCAGCGGGAGCGATCGGAGCGCCGACCGCCCATGCCGCGTCCAACCCGGTCAGACTCGTCGGGCAGACGACCTATGCAGTCGTGCCGGACGAGCATCGACTGGCCGTCACGGTCGAGCTCACCGCAACGAGCCTGCTCCGGGATACGACGACACGGCGCTACTACGTCGATCGCGCCTACCTGGCGGTCTATCCCACCGCCACCAACTTCCGGCTCGCCGGTCCGTCCGGCAAACCCGTCGTTTCGGTCAGTTCGCGGTCGGCGACGAACCTCGTCCTGCTGCTGAAGTTCGGCTCACGGCTCGGATCCGGGAAATCCATGGCCCTGACCCTGACCTTCGACATCGAGGACCCCGGGGGCGCACCGGACCGGTCGCTGCGGATCTCGCCGTCGCTGTTGTCGTTCCCCGTCTGGGCCTATGGCAGCCCCGGGGTGCCGGGTTCGGCCGTGCGCGTCGAGATGCCGGCGGAGTACGTGGCCTCGATCGGACGTGGGCCGCTGGAGGGCCCGGTCAGCGATGCCGACGGGCGGGTCGTCTATGCGAGCAAGGCCCTGGCCTCGCCCGCTGCGTTCGTCGCCGATGTCCTAGCCGACCGCCCCGGAACGCTGACCGATGAGCAGACGACGACGAACGTCGAGGGAGGCACCGTCGTGCTGCGCATCCGCGCCTGGCCAGACGATCCGGATTGGGCGGCCCGGGTGAGCGATCTCCTCCAGCGCGCCCTTCCGGTCCTCGGCTCCCAGATCGGGCTCCCTTGGCCGACCGATGCGCCGCTCGAGGTCCGCGAGACCATCGCCCGCGACGAGAACGGGGTCGCGAGCATCGCTGGCCGGGATAATGCGGCGGTCTTCGATCCAGCGGCAATGCGCCTCGATGTGCCGTTCACGGCGGACGCCTCGGCCGTTCTCCATGGCGTCGCCCATGCCTGGTTCAACGCCGATCTCATTGCTGATCGCTGGATCGCCGACGGCTTCGCGCTGCTCTATGCCGAGAGGGCTGGCACCGCGATCGACGTTCCGGTGGACTCCCCGTTGCCCGGCGAGGCACCGCCCATCCCACTCAACGCCTGGGTGGTCGGCAGTCCCGACGACGACTATGGCTACGGAGCGGCCCTGCTCCTGGCGCGGGAGATCGCGGCCCTGGCCGGGGATGTCGCACTCCAGCAGGTCTGGAAGGACGCCGCGGCCGGGGTTTCGGCCTATCAGCCCGCCCGGGCCATCGATGACGCTGCCGCCGCGCATCTCGAACGTGGAGCCGGCCGGCTCGACTGGCGCTCGCTGCTGGACCTGCTCGAGGCTCGGACCGACGTTTCGTTCGAGGGGCTGTGGCGCGGCCGGGTGATCCGATGGACCGACGGCAGCCTGCTCGACGCGCGCTCGGCGGCGCGCGGGCTGTATCGCGAAACGGAGGCGGCCGCGGCGTCGTGGGTCCTGCCGCGCCACATCCGCGACGAGATGACCGCCTGGCAGTTCGACGCCGCGATCGCGGACCTCCTCCAGGCTGCAGACGTCCTCGGCCAGCGGGATGACATCGAACAGGCGGCCGCCGCGATCGGCCTGGTGCCGCCCGCGGCGCTCCGTCAGGCATTCGAGGGCACCGAGGGACTGGACGCTGCTGCTGCCGAGGCTGTCACCGAGCGAGCGGTGATCGGAGCGTTTACCGAGATCGTCAATGGGCGGCCGCAGGACCCCGGGCCGGTCACGACGGTCGGGCTCTTCGGCGAGGACCCGGATGCGGAGATCGCGGCCGCGCGATCCGCGTTCGCCGCGGGCGATCTCGATGCGACCGTCCGCCATGCCGAGGCGGCAGAGGCGATCTGGGCCGGGGCGCCCGACATCGGTCGGGGTCGCGTCGCCAGCGCCGTCGGGCTCGGGATTGCGGTGCTCCTGCTGGGCTGGCTGATCGTGAGCCGGATCGCTCGCTGGCGGCGAGGGCGGACCGGATGGACGGCCTGACCTGCCGGCGGCCCAGGGGACCCGGGACCGTGCGCTACACTCGCCGCCGGCCTGCCAGCGGCTGCCAGATGCCAGCCGGCCAGCGGTCAGGCTCCACGGAGGATCGATCCACGGTGGTCGGAACCGAGAACCTCCCTCGCGCCCCGTGGCGTCGCGCCGGCTGATGCGCATCCAGCGGACGCGCCCCTCGGTCGAGATCCTGTCCGGTGATTCGGCCGACGTGTACTTCGCTCGCGCCGAGCGGATCCTCGAGCGCGAGGGCCTCGATCCCCTCGTCGTGATGGAGGTCTTCGCCCGGGAGCAGGCGGTGCTGTGCGGGATCGACGAGGCCAAGACGCTGCTCGGGACGGTCCTCGCCGATGCCGATCCATCCGAGACCGTCGTCGAGGCTCTCGACGACGGTGACGAGATCGCGCCCAGGGAGATCGTGATGCGGATCACTGGCCGCTACCGCGTCTTCGGGCTGTACGAGACGGCCATCCTCGGCATGCTCTCCCAGTCGACGGGCTGGGCGACGGCAGCCCGCGAGGTCGTCAAGGTTGCGGCGCCGGAGCCCGTGATCTCCTTCGGGGCGCGGCACGTGCACCCGGATATCGTTGACGTCCTCGACTACGCGGCGATCGTGGGCGGGTGCGTCGGGGCCTCGACGCCGGCTGGCGCGCGATTGGCTGGGCTGAACCCGACCGGCACCATGCCGCACTCGCTCGTCCTGATCATCGGCGACACTGTCGAAGCGGCACTGGCATTCGATCGAGACATGGAATCGGACGTTCCGCGCATCGTCCTCGTCGATACCTTCAAGGACGAGGCCGAGGAAGCGCTGCGCGTCGCCGATGCGCTCGGCGATCGACTCTACGGCATTCGACTCGACACACCTTCCGAGCGTGGCCGGGTCACGGCCGACCTCGTCACCGAGGTCCGGGCCCGACTCGACCAGGCCGGCCACGGCGCCGTGAAGATCGTCGTCTCGGGCGGCCTGACGCCCGACCGCATCCGGTATTTCAAGGACGCGGGCGCGCCCGTCGATTCCTTCGCGGTTGGCTCGTACATCAGCGGGGCCACGCCGATCGACTTCACCGGCGATCTCAAGGAAATCGATGGTCGGCCGATCGCCAAGCGCGGACGCATCCCTGGGCGGACCGAGAGCCCCCGCCTCCGGAGGATCAACCTGGCCGACTGGGTCGGGCGCTAGCTCTTCTCCGGTCCGCGCCCGCCGGTTCCCGCCGATCCCGGCGCTGAGCCGGCCGACCCTTCCAGGATCCGTGCCAGCCGGAGGAGACCGACCAGCGACTTGGCGTCGGCGATGTCACCGCGCTCAGCCATGGCTACCGCGTCGTGCCACGGGACGTGTTCGAGCTCCAGGCGCTCGTCCTCGTCGGG
>JBDSJV010000202.1:0-6744 GCA_039917225.1 Candidatus Limnocylindrales bacterium | reverse complement strand
CGGACCGTGGACTTCAAGAACGCCGTCGTCATCATGACCAGCAACGTCGGCAGTCCGGCCATCGCGGCCGGTAGCGGACAGGACGGCGACGACGCCTATGAGTCGATGAAGCGGACGGTCACGGAGGCCCTCCGGGTCCAGTTCCGGCCCGAATTCCTGAACCGGATCGACGAGGTCATCGTGTTCCACCCGCTCACGACTGAGCATCTGGGCCGGATCGTGGACCTGCTCCTGGCCGACCTGGCGAAGCGCCTCGCCGGCCAGGACCTGGCGCTCGAAGTGACGTCCGGCGCCAAGACCCTCATCGTGCGCGAGGGGACGGACCCGGCCTATGGCGCCCGGCCGCTCAAGCGGACCATCCAGCGGCTCGTGGAGAACCCGCTGGCGCGGGCCCTCGTGGCGGGTGAGTTCGCGCCGGGCGACCGGATCACCTGCGAGGCGGACCCGGCATCGGGCGCGATGATCTTCTCGACGGATCGAGCGACGGTCGTGACGGACGGGTCGGCCACGCGCGACGCCCGCACGCGCTCGAACGGCGGCACGGCGAACGGCAAACGGTCGCCCCTGGATCTCCCGCCCACCCAGCGCCCGCGCGGCGACGGCGAGCTGGTCAACTAGGCCGGTGCGCTTCGCCGAGGTGCTCGAGCGGCTGGCCGAGTTCCCGGACCCGCTGCCGGCGCCGGCGGCCGTGCTGATGCCGGTCATCCTCGACGCGAACCGTGTGGAGCGCCGGCCGCCCCGCATGCCGGCGCCGGAACGGTCGCGACGACCGGCCGGTGTCCTGGTGCTGCTCTACCCGGACGAGGCCGGTGTGGCCCGGGTCGTGCTGATCGAGCGCGCCGCGCGCGATGGCCACCACAGCGGCGAGGTCAGCTTCCCGGGCGGCAAGGCCGAATCGGACGACGCGGACATCGTCGCCACGGCCCTGCGCGAGGCGGCCGAGGAGGTGGGCCTGGATCGTGCGGCGGAGGAGGTCCGGGTCGTCGGCCTGCTGGAGCGCTTCTGGATCCCGATCAGCGACTTCGAGGTGACGCCGGTCGTCGCGGTCGCGGCCCGCCGTCCCGTACTGGTCGCGACGGAGGCGGAGGTGGCGCGGATCGTCGAACCGCCGGTGGGCGGCTTCCTGCCAGACGCGCCGATCGACATCGTGGAACGGATCATCGACGAGTGGCCGCTGCGCTACGGCGCGTACACGGTGGACGGCCTGTCCGTGTGGGGCGCGACCGCCCGGATCCTCAGCCAGCTGGGCGCGGTGCTCGCACGGTAGACGCGCCCGTGCCATCCAAGCTGCCCAGGCGGCCGGCCCTCCACGTCGCGGCCTCGCGCTGACGCTGCCCGATCGTCATGCGATCGCCGCCCTCATCGCCGCCCTCATCGCCGCCCTCACGCTCCCGCAGACGGCCCAGTTGATCACCTGACGTACCGGTGCCGGCGGAGCCTGTGCCGTCAGCGCTTTTCCAGCAGATCCGGGACGCGACCGTCAGAGGACGCGGGCGACCACCTCGAAGTTCAGACCACCTTGAAGTTCAACATCATGCCCATGTCCTCATGCTCGAGCTTGTGGCAGTGCATGACGTAGATGCCCGTGTAGGCGTCGAAGCGGATGAGCACTTCGACGGTCTCCCCGTCCTCGAGCAGGACGGTGTCCTTCCAGCCCGATTCCCATGGGAACAGCTTGTTTCGGCCACCCGTCCGTGACACGACCTGGAACGAGGCGCCGTGAATGTGGACCGGATGGGGTGCGTTGCCGCCGGTCGTGAACTGCCAGCGCTCGACGACATTGAACGGGACCTCGAAGTCGATCCGGTGCATGTCGTACACGAGGCCGTTGATCCTGCTCATCCCGTCGAAGCTGAAGGAGCGGGTCACTGCCGCGGGCCTGACGACAAGCGGCGTGATCGTCGAGAGAATCGGGAATGTCGGCAGGTTGCCGCCGACATTCGTCCCGACGCAGCGGAACTCGAGCAGGTCCCAGCCGGCGCGGAGGTCGCGCAGCATGACCGTGGACCCGGCCGGCATAGAGCGGAAGTCGACGAGGAGGTCGAGCCGCTCGCCGGGCCCCAGATCAACTTGCCTGATCGGCACGGAGCTCGAGAACAGCCCTCCGTCGTTCCCGATGAGGACAAAGGGTGCCCCGTTGCCGAGCGCGAGCCCGAAGATACGGGCGTTCGCGCCGCCCAGCACGCGGAAGCGGTAGACGGCCGGTTCGACGTCCAGATAGGGGTTGAGCGTCCCGTTCGCGAGCGGGGTGGGGCCTTCGAAGCCGCCGTTGCGCGACCTGTACGCGATGTTGCCGGTCGAGTCGAACGCCGTGTCGCGGAGGACAAGCGGGACCTCGTACGAGCCGGCGGGAAGGTTGAGGGCGTCCTCCTCGGCGTCCTCCTCGGCGTCCCTGATGATAAAGCCGCCAGCCCGAGTGCGGGTGGGGGTGGTACCAGTTCAGAGCCGCGCGATTCTGGATCGAGAAGCCGTAGGAGTATTCCGCGCCCGGAAGGATGGCCTGCACCGGCTGCCCATCGTTCCGATGGTCGACGAGCATGCCGTGCCAGTGGGTGATCGTGGGTTCGGTCAAGCCGTTGACCAGCTTGATCGTGGCGGTCTCGCCTTTTCGGGCAACCAGCGTCGGCCCGGGCAGCCCGCCGTTGTAGACCCAGGCATCCGAGAACCTGCTGCCGCCGAGATTTACCTTCCGGGCGCGGCCGTCAATTCCAAGCCCGTCGGTAAAGCTGGTGAAACTACTGGTGTAACTACCGGCGGCTTGTAGAGCGGATAGCGAGTGACCGGGCCGCGATGTTTTGACCCGAACACGCTCGACGTGATGGCCATCGGGCCGGCGATCGCCGCCGCCCCCGTGGAGATCGCAGCGACCTTGAGGAGCGATCGGCGGCTCACGCCGGCGCCCGTCCCGGACAGAGTCACCACAGCCGGCCGCGTCCATGGTCGCGCGGGCCGGGAGCCATCGCAGGCTGGTGGTGCGATACTCCACCTGGAGGTCGCAGCAGTGACCCGTCACCTCGTTCGCCGTCCGTCTCGCCTGCCGATATTGCTCGCCCTGTTCGGCGCCATCCTGGTCGCCGCCGGCGCACGCGGGGCGGGGCGTGAGGTCGTCGTTCTTCCGACGACCGGCATCGTCGACGAGGGTATGGCTCGCTACCTTGCCGACGGGATCGCCCGGGCCGAGCGCGACGACGCGGCGGCCGTGGTGATCAAGCTCAACACCCCGGGCGGCAGCCTCTCCGCCACCAACGACATCGTGGGGACGCTGCTCGAGGCGAAGGTTCCGGTCATCGTCTGGGTCGCGCCGTCCGGCGGGTTCGCGGCCAGCGCCGGAACGTTCATCACGCTCGCCGCAAACATCGCCGTGATGGCGCCCGGCACGAGCATCGGGGCGGCCTCGCCGGTGACCGCCGAAGGCGAGGACATCAGCGGCACGGAGGGTGACAAGATCCGCAACGACGCGATCGCCAAGATCACGGCGATCGCCGAGGCTCGCCATCGCAACGTCGACTGGGCCGTGTCGACCGTCAAGGACGCGAAATCGTCGCCGGTCAGTGAAGCCGTGCAAGTCGGGGCGGTGGATGGCATGGCCGCCTCGCTGGACGAGGTCCTCGCCTTCGCCAACGGTCGCGAGGTCGAGGTCGCCGGGCGGACGTTCATCCTGGATCTCGCCGGCGCGACAACCACCGAGCTGGCGATGAACCCATTCCAGTCCTTTATCCGCCTGCTGTCGGATCCAACGATCGCCTTCCTCCTGTTGAGCATCGGTTCGGCCGGGCTCATCGCCGAGCTGTGGAGCCCCAACTTCGTGACCGGCATCCTGGGCGGCCTGGCGATGATCCTGGCCTTCATCGGCCTAGGAGCGCTGCCGCTCAACGCGGGCGGTCTGCTGCTGATCGTGCTGGCCATGGTGCTGTTCGGACTGGAGCTCACTGTCACCAGCCATGGCCTGCTCGGATTCGGCGGACTCGTCAGCTTTGCGCTGGGCGCCTCCGCGCTGTTCACCGAACCGGGTGACCCATTCGCACCGGTCGCGAGGGTGGCCCCTGCCGTGATCGTGACGACCACCACGACCGCGGCCATCTTCCTCGGGCTGGTCGTCTGGGCCGCCATTCGCAGCCGGGGCATGGCGTCGCCGCCGGGCATCGTCGGCTCGGCGGCCACGCTGCCGCCCGGCGCCGTGGGCGTCGTCCGCCGCCCGATCGAGCCGCTCGGCTCGGTCCATGCGGGGGGCGAGGAATGGTCCGCGCGCTCGGCCGACGGCCGGCCCCTGGAGCGCGGTGTCCGGGTTCGCGTGGTCTCGACGGACGGGCTGACCCTGGTGGTTGAGCCCGACCTGTCATCATCGTAGGAGTCCTGATCGAATGGAGGTTCTGATGGAAGTCCAAGTTTGGGCCGCGATCGCCGCGTTCCTGGTCGTCGTCGCGCTCGTGATCGTCTATCTGTCGATCCGGGTCGTGCAGCAGTACGAGAAGATGGTCGTCTTCCGGTTGGGCCGCACGAACGAGTCGATGGTCCGCGATCCGGGTCTGCGCTTCCTCATTCCGATCATCGATCGGCCGGTCAAGGTGGACGTCCGTGAGCAGTTCATCGAGGTCCCCAGCCAGACCACGATCACCAAGGACAACGCGCCGATCAGCGTCGACTTCCTGATCTACTGGCGGATCAGCGACCCGCTCAAGAGCGTCGTCAACGTCGCCAACTTCTCGGGCGCCCTCCAGGGCGTCGCGACGACGACCCTCCGGGCGGTCATCGGCGACATCCTCCTCGACGAGGTCCTGTCCAAGCGGGAGCAGATCAACGAGGTGCTCCGGACCAAGCTGGACGAGGTGACCGAGCGCTGGGGCGGCAAGGTGACCACGGTCGAGATCCGCGAGATCACGCCGCCACGCGACGTCCAGGACGCGATGAACCGCCAGCTCTCGGCCGAGCGGACACGACGCGCTGTCATCACCGAGTCAGAGGGCTCCCGGCAGGCCGCGATCAACGTGGCCGAGGGTCAGAAGCAGTCCGAGATCCTCAAGGCGGAGGGCGAGCGGCAGGCCGCGATCCTGCGCGCCGAAGGCTTCAGCGAGGCGCTCACCCGGATCTTCCAGGCGGCCACCGGCATCGACCAGAAGACGATGTCGCTGCAGTACCTCGAGGCGCTCAAGGCGCTCGGCGCCGGACCGGCCACCAAGTTCATCATCCCCATGGAGTTCACCCGCCTGCTGGATCCGTTCATGGACTTCCTGGCACCGGGGCCGACCGAATCCGAAACGCCCACCACCCCGAAAGCGTGATCCGGCGAGTCCTGCCGGCGCGGCCACGGGCGACGCCGTCTCGGTCGCGTCGTTTGGCTTCCTGGCCCGGCGTGCTGGTCAGCGTCTGCTGAGCGCACCTCGGAGTTGGGCCGGGTTGGGGCGAGCCCGGGCCGGCCCTCCGCGAGGACCTGACGCGCCGCCGCATCCCCCGACTCAAGGCTCCTTGAGTCTTTAGTGCAAGGTCGGTTGACAGGTCCGTGAAGGTGCCGTACCATCCGGCTCGTCCCACCCGGACACGCGTCCACAGAGGTATGAGTCATGCGTCCCGGCCTGCCCAGGTTCGTGAGCCTCGCCGTCGCCTCGGCCATGCTCGTGGCCGCCTGCTCCTCGTCGTCCGGCAGTGCCGGCGCCGGCGTCACGCCGAGCGCCTCCGCTGTGCCGGTTCCGAGCGGCTCGACGGAGCCGACGACCTCGGCGGTGACCGGCCGCCTGACGATCTATTCCGGCCGCAGTGAGGAGCTCGTCGGACCGCTCATCGACCGGTTCCGCGAGGCGACCGGGCTCGACGTCCAGGTGAAGTACGGCTCGACCTCCGAGATCGCTGCGACGATCCTCGAGGAGGCCGATGTGTCGCCGGCCGATGTCTTCCTCGCCCAGGACGCGGGCGCTCTTGGCGCCGTCGCGAAGGAGGGCCGGTTCGTGCCGCTCCCGCAGCGGGTCCTCGACCTCGTCGAGCCGCGCTTCCGCGCCGACGACGGCTCGTGGCTCGGCGTGACCGGCCGTGCCCGCGTCGCCGCGTACGACACCCGGGTCCTCAGTGAGGCGGACCTTCCGACGTCCGTCCTCGACTTCACCGACCCGAAGTGGAAGGGCACGATGGGCTGGGCGCCGACGAACGGTTCGTTCCAGTCGTTCGTGACCGCGCTCCGCGTCCTTCGCGGCGACGACGCGGCGAAGCAGTGGCTCGAGGCGATGCAGGCGAACGAGCCGAAGGTGTACGAGGGCAACGACGCGATCATCGCGGCGCTCGCTGCCGGCGAGATCGAGGTCGGGCTCGTCAATCACTACTACGCGCTGCGGCAGATCGCCGAGCAGGGCGAGTCCTTCCCCGTCCGCAATCACTACTTCGCCGCCGGGGATCCGGGTGCGCTCGTCAACGTCTCCGGCGTCGGCATCCTCAAGACCGCCAGGAACCCTCCGGCAGCAGAGGCGTTCGTCGAGTACCTCGTCGGCGAGCAGGGCCAGACGTACTTCGCGGAGACGGGATACGAGTACCCGCTCCTCGCCGGCATCTCGCTCGGCGAGGACGTGAAGCCGCTCGAGGAGATCGGCTCGTCGCGGTTCGACCTTTCCGACCTCGACGATCTCGAGAGCACGCTCCGGCTCCTCCAGGAGTCCGGCGTCCTCTAGGGCGCCACGGACCGCGGACCGGCGCTCGTGCTCGGCCTCCGTTCGATCGGGCCCACGCGGCCCCTGTCCCGCTGGTCCCGCGCCCGCGATCGAG
>JBDSJV010000201.1:0-10379 GCA_039917225.1 Candidatus Limnocylindrales bacterium | reverse complement strand
GGCGGCCCTTGCCGCCGGAGATCGGACCGCCATCGGCCGGTTGTTCGCTGAGTCCCATGCCTCGCTCCGGGACCGCTACGAAGTCTCGTCGGTCGCGCTCGATTCTCTGGTCGATATCGCGATCGGCACGCCGGGCGTCGTGGCGGCACGCCTGACGGGGGCCGGCTTCGGCGGATGCACAGTCAACCTGGTCGAGCGCGGACGGGCCGACGAGCTTCGTGTTGCGATCGAGCGCGACTATCCAGGCCGAACCGGCCTGAAGCCCAGCGTGTTCATCGTCGAGGCCGCCGACGGAGCCGGTTTCGTCGGCTGAGCGGCAGGTATCTCAGTCGGCCGAGAGCACGTAGAGGCGCGCCTCGAAGTCGCCGCGCGGTGCCCCGGTCGAGGGGTCTTCGGGTTCGAGGCCCACGCCGACGGCCATCAGCAGGTCCCCGCCGCGCCGGACCTCATGAGCGTCAGGACGGTCGGGCCACGGCGTGACCCGGTAGATCAGGCCCGGGTCGAGTCCGCGCAGCTCAAGTCGATCCGGCGGCGGAACCGGGCGCTGGAGGATCCGGTAGTGGGCGACGATCGCGGATCGCCGGTCCGGAGCGACGACCATCCAGGCGGCATCGTCGCCACCGATCGGGGAGCGCAGGCGCCGGAATCGGCCCCGCTGGAGCAGGTCACGGTGCTCCCTGTAGAACGAGATCTGGGCCCGGATCTGGGCCCGCTCCGCATCCGTCAGCCCACGAGGATCCAGTTCGTAGCCGAATACGCCGAAAAAGGCCGCGGCGGCGCGGGTGTTGAGCGGCGTGACGCGGCCAACCTGGTGGTTCGGCACCGCAGATACATGGGCGCCCATCGAGCTCAGGGGATACACGTGCGACGTTCCCCACTGGATGTCGAGTCGCTCGACCGCATCGGTGTCGTCACTGGTCCAGGTCTGTGGCGCATAGGCGAGCATGCCCGGATCGAACCGGCCCCCGCCGCTCGCGCAGGACTCGAACAGGATCTCGGGGAAGCGCGACGTGAGACGTCGCCAGAGCTCGTAGGTGCCGAGCATGTAGCGATGGAAGAACTCGCCCTGCCGGTCCGGCGGCAGAGTCCCGCTGTGCGGTTCGGTGATGCTGCGGTTCATGTCCCACTTGACGTACCGGATGGACGCGCTCCCGAGGATCTCGCTTAGAACTGCCTCGAGGTGGTCCACGACCTCGGGTCGCGACAGGTCCAGGACCAGCTGCTGGCGGCTCTCGGTTCGCGGTCGCCCAGGTACGCCGATGGCCCAGTCCGGGTGCTCGGCGAACAGCCGGCTTCGCTGATTGACCATCTCGGGTTCGATCCACAGCCCAAATGACAGACCGAGCGCCTCGACCGCGTCGGCGACGGGAGCCAGGCCACCGGGCAACTTGCGGCGATCCACCGTCCAGTCGCCCAGGGAGGTGGTGTCGTCGTCCCGCTCTCCGAACCAGCCGTCGTCGAGGACGAAGAGCTCCACGCCAAGGTCCGCGGCGGATTGCGCCATGTCGATGAGGCTGCCCTCATTGAAGTCGAAGTAGACGCCCTCCCAGCTGTTGAGGAGGACGGGACGTGGCCTGTCCCGCCAGGATCCGCGGGCCAATCGCTCGCGGAACAGCCCCTGGAGCGCATCGCTCAGGCCTCCGACGCCATCGTCGCTCCAGGCGAGTACGGATTCCGGGGTCGTGAACGAGTCGCCCGGCTGGAGTGTCCAGGCGAATTCCTCCGGATGGATCCCGATCCGGGCACGGAGCGAGCCCTTCGGACCCAGCTCCGCCTCCGCCAGGAAGTTACCCGAGTAGACGAGGGATATCGCGTAGCCCTCGCCCTGGTCCTCCGTGGTGTCTGGCCGGAGCAGGAAGAGGGATGGGTCGTGCTGGTGCCCCGTCGCTCCGCGCAGGCTGCCCACTGAGTGGCGCCCGGGGCCCACGGGTGCGCGATGGGGATGCCGCTCGCGCCCCCACGCTCCCGCGAGGCTCAGGACATCCCAAGGCCCATTCGGCAGATCGAGCGAGAGGCTCATGGCTGCGCGGACCGTCGCGGGCCCGTCACCGCCATTGACGATCCGCATGGAGCGCGCAATGACGGGGCGATCCTCGAAGATCGTGAGGACCAGCTCGACTCGAAGGCCCGAGACTGCATCGGCGAGGTTGATCACGACGCTCGTGACCTCTTCCGGAGCCTCCACGTAGGTTGACGGCAGACCGTCGAGTCCCGGCTTGCCTGTGACGACCTCGTGGCCGGCGTAGGCGAGGTGGAGCACCGTCGACCCGTCGGGTCCTTCGACGACCAGTGCCGGAACCCGGAAGTCCCCGGCTCCTGGTGTTGGCAGGGCCAGCCCGATCGGCTCGTCGATCCGGTTGCTGAAGCCGTGGAAGTCCCTGGGAGCGAGGTGCCGGTAGTCGCCGCCCGGATCGAGTGGCGCGCCGACGTGCAGCTGCCCGAGCGCCCCGTTGTCGAGGACGGCGAGGATCAGGCTGATTTGCCCGTTGTGGAGGTGCAGCTGGCGAGCATCCTCGCGCCACGTGATCGGCATCAGTCTCCTGGCTCCAGCGCCTGGATCGTCCAGGCCCATTCGTGTCGTCCGGTCGGCACGATGCAGGTCGCCAGCGTATCCGGACCACAGCTCGAGGTGCCGAGGCCACGATGGGCGGCGTCGAGATGAACGATGACCTCGCCGCGCGGCACCAACTCCTCGCGGTGGGTTGCGGTGGCCAGGTCCTCGGCCCGGAATTGCAGGGCGGACACCTGTCGGGGGGTGTCGAGGTCAATCCGGATCACTGGGGCACTCCCGGCGTCACCCTGCCCGGCGACACGGCGAAGCTCCAGCCACCTGACGTCGGCTCGCCCGCCGTTCTCCTGGGGCCTGATGTACGGAACGTGCTGCCCCGCCACCGTCGAGGTCCAGCGTCCGATCGTCCCGCCCCGGCGCCGATCCGGATAGGTCTCATGCGGCCCGCGTCCGAACCACGTCACCGACTCGAAACCGGGCTCGAATTCGAGGATCGTCCCGACCCGTGCGAGATCGTTGAGCTCAGGCGGGATGTCAACTGTCTCGGAGACATGGATGGCACCGGACGCGAGCCTGGTCAGGCGTCGTTCGTGGGGGATCTGGTGTCCCGTCGCCGTGTACACGGTCTGTCTCACCACGACCTCGTGGCCCTCGGCGGTGATTGCGATGTCCCGCCGCGCAAGGTTCGACACGCCCCACGCATCCCACAGATCGGCCAGGCCCCCGATCCGGTCATTGTCGGTAGGCGCACGCCAGAGCGAGAGCATCGATCCACCGCCGAGTCCCGAGAACTGGAGTCGCCCCTGCTCATCGACCATCGTCCGATCGGCCGTTCCGGTCTCGACATGCGCCGCCGCCGCGAGCCCGAGAACAGGCAGTTGCAGTTCAGCGACGGCGAACCCTTCCGAGGCCCATCCAGCGTCCTCAGCCAGCCGGAACTCCACGGTGAGCCACTGCTCGCTGTGGCCAGGCGTCGGCCCCGGCCAGCCTTCGAGCGTCGCCGGGCCTCGGGTCCCGGGAGCAATCGAAGGCAGACCGACCGGCCCAGAGGCGAGGATCCCTGACGCGTCCGCCAGCTCCCAGCCTGCCCGAAGCCAGTCAAGCGAGAGGAAGTCCGACCGGTTCTCGACCTCGATCGTGGCTGCGCTGGCTCCGTCCGGCGTCCAGGCGATCGCGACCGGGGTAGCCACCGCCCGATGCTCCCAGAGGGCGGGCTTCGGCGACCGATCCGGAAACGTGATGCCGTCGATGCAGAAGTTGCCGTCGTGCCGCTCCTCGCCGAAGTCGCCGCCGTAGGCGGAGCGGATCGTCCCGTCGGGCAGTCGCTGGTCCAGGCCGTGGTCGCGCCACTCCCAGATGAAGCCACCCTGGAGACCCGGCGTTCGTTCGATGGCATCCCAGTAGTCCGCCAGCGTCCCGTTGCTGTTCCCCATCGCATGGGAGTACTCGCACATGATCAGCGGCCCGCGCTGGAGCCCGGACGTCGCATGGGCCACCAGCGACTGGATGGACGGGTACATCGGGCAGATGATGTCCGTGACTGCGGCCCCTGCCGTCCAGTCGAAGCGGATGGCGCCTTCGTAATGGAGTGGACGATTCGGGTCCGACCGCCGCACCCAGGCGGCGACCGCATCGTGGTTCGCGCCGTAGCCGGACTCGTTGCCGAGGGACCAGGCAATGACCGAGGCGTGGTTGCGGTCGCGGATGACCATCCGGGAGAGGCGATCTACCCAGGCAGCGAGGTAGCGGGGGTCGTCGCACAGCTGACCCCAGAACGCGTGGGCCTCGATGTCCGCTTCATCGATGACGTACAGGCCCAATTCGTCTGCGATGTCCAGGAACCGCGGATCGTTCGGGTAATGCGAGGTGCGAACGGCGTTGAAGCCGAACTGCTTCATCGCGACGATGTCGGCACGCAGGTCCTCGTAGCTCACAACCCGCCCAGTCGCGGGATCGAAGTCGTGGCGATTGACGCCGCGGATCAGGACGGCCCGACCGTTGATCAGGAGTTCGTTGCCGACGATCTCCACCGTCCGGAACCCGATCCAGACCGCAGTCCGTTCGATCGTGGCGCCGGCAGGGTCCGCCAGGACAACCTCAAGGAGGTACCGGGCCGGTACCTCCGAGGACCACGGCGTGACCCCGGGAATGCGGGTCGTCAGGCGGACCAGCGGTGACCGCGCCCGGATTCCCTCGATGGTCTCAATCCGTGCCTCCGCCTCAAGTGACGGGAGCGTCATGCCGGCCGCTGCTTCGCCGATGACCTCGAGCTCGCCCCGGCGGGGTGGACCGGCGAACCAGCCGGCGTGCGATCGTCCGGCCGGCGTCGCTGTCGCCGGGACGGCCTCTGACAGCTCGACGGGTTTGCTGATACCAGGCCCGGTCAGAGTCGCCGCGATCCGCCATCCCGGCTCGGGCAACCCACCCGGCCAGGCCACGGCGACCCCGACATCAAGGGTTCCCGTGCCACCGTCCGGGTCCAGGCCGGCATCAACCGCGACGTTGGCGATGTACGTCGGTTCGGTCGCGTAGAGCGTGACTGAGCGCGTGATCCCTCCGTGCCACCACTGATCCTGGTCCTCGATGAAGCTCGCGTCCGACCATTTCACGACCGTCAGCCGCAGGTCATTCGCACCTGGTCTCAGGGCCCCCGAGATGTCGAACTCCGCGGCGAGGTGCGAGTCCTTGCTGATGCCGATCTCGATCCCGTTGAGGGCCACCATGAGGACGCTCTCCGCGGCGCCGATGGACAGGACGATGCGCCGTCCTACCCACTCGTCAGGGACGAGGAACGACCGTTCGTAGACGCCGGTCGGGTTTGCCTCGGGGGGATCGGGAGGCAGACTCGCAAACGGCATCTGGACGTTGGTGTAGATCGGCCGGTCCCAGGTGTCCTGCATGGTCCAGCAACCCGGCACGTCGGCCTCGCCCCAGGCATCGTCGAGCGGATCGTCGGGGCTGTGCAGCAGCTGGAACCGCCAGCGCCCATCGAGGCTGATGCGGTCCTCGTGCGGGACGGCGTGGATCGGCAGCCGACCTCTGGCGAGGAGATCGGGGTCGGCCCACGGCGGGGTTCCGGGCATGGCCGACAGCTCAGCCCTTGGTCGAGCCGAGGGTCAAGCCACTGACGAACTGCTTCTGGAGGACGAAGAAGACCACGAGCGTCGGAATGGCGACGATGATCGAGCCGGCCGCGATCAGATTGTTGTTGGTGAAGTACTGACCCTGAAGGTTGTTCAGGGCGGAGGTGATCGGATATTTGTCCGGCGTGTTCATCAGGATCAAGGCCCAGAAGAAGTCGTTGTAGATCCAGGTGACCTGGAGGGTCGCCAAGGCGGCGAGCGCGGGGCGGGTCAGGGGCAGGATAACGCGCCAGTACGTCGTGAAGACGCCCGCACCATCCACGATCGCGGCCTCGTTGAGCTCCTTCGGCAGCGTCTTCATGTAGTTGCTGAGGACGAACGTACAGAAGCCGAGCTGGAATGCGACGTGGATCGTCGTGATCCCGATGTACTGGTCGTAGAAGAACCCGTTGTCGCTCAGGAACGACGGCAGGGGGAGGGCCAGGAAGATCCGGAATAGGGGGGTGATGATGACCTGTGGAGGCAGCAGGTTCGCGGCCGTGAAGAGCATCAGCAGCCCCACGTTGAACCGCCAGCTGTAGCGCGAGACCGTGAACGCCATCATCGAGGCGAGGAACAGGACGAGGATCACGGCCGGGACGAGGATGATCACCGTGTTCAAGAAGTACTTGGGCAACTCACCCTGGTTCCAGGCGTTGAGGTAGTTGTCCAGGTTGTACGCCCCGCCGAACGACACGTAGCCCCGCGGATCCTGCGCCGTATCCGCATACGGGCGGAGGGACGTGTAGGCGGCCCACAGGAGCGGGAGCAACCAGAGCACGCTCATGAAGATCAGGAAGGCATGCAGGGCGAATCGTCTGCCCCGCCGGCGGCCGGCTCGCTTCGCGACGGCGACGCTGGCTCGAGGTGCGACGAGCGCGCTCACTGGGGTTCCTCTCGCAGGGATCGGAGCAGGTAGAAGATGATCGGCCCAACGGAGACCAGGAGCAGGACGACCGCGATGGCCGAGCCAAACCCGATCCGGCTGGTCTCACCGATGATGTTGTTGGTGACAAGCGTGGAGAGCAGCTCCAGCCCGTTGATCCCCTTGTTGGTGATGAACACCAGGTCGAAGGCGCGCAGCGACTCGATCACGGTGATCACGAGGATCACGATGTTGATCGGGCGCATGACCGGGAAGACGACCCGGAAGAAGGTCTGGATCTCGCCTGCCCCGTCGATGGACGCGGCCTCACGCAGGCCGGGGTCGACGCCCTTCAGGCCGGCGAGGTAGAGGATCATGACGTAGCCGACCTGGCGCCAGCCCGCCTCGACGAGAATCGCCCACAGGTTGATGTCAGGGTTACCCAACCAGGAAATCTGGTTGCCCTGTTCAGCCCGCCCGAGCAGGTTGTTCAGCAGCCCCTGCTCCGGGGCGTATATGAGCTGCCAGATGAAGCCCACGAGCGCGAGCGACAGAACGACCGGCATGTACAGGGCGCCCTGGTAGAACCGCGTGCCGCGGATGTTCTTGTCCAGCAGCACCGCCAGGAACATTCCCAGCGGGGTCGCAACCAGGAGGAAGAATCCGAGCCAGATCAGGTTGTGGGAGACGGCCGGCCAGAACGGCTTGTAGAGCGTGAAGAGATCCGAGTAGTTCTTCAAGCCGACCCACTTGATCCTGTCGAACCCGCCGATGCCGTTCCAGGTACTGAATGACAGGACGATCGACGCTGCAGTCGGCAGGAGGATGAACACCACGACCATCAGGGTCGGGATGCCGGCCATCAGGGCCAGGGTCAGTTTGTCGCGCCGGCTGAGCAGGCTGTAGCGACCCCGCCTGCGTGGGGGGACAGATGCTCCCAGCCCGCCGGCTTGCGCCGGCGGGCTGGGGATTGCCGAGGAAACGCCTCGGTCGGTCATGGTCGGTTGATGACCACTCGTCCCTCTACTGCGGCGGCAGCGAGTCGTAGTAGCCCTGGATGTCGTTGAGGAGGCTGCCGAGATCCTGATCCGGCTTCGCCAGGAAGTTGATCAGGAAGCCCTGCATGCCGGACGGACCGGCGAAGTCGGCCCGTGTATCGCGGTCGAGGAACTGGGCGATGTTGCCGGCGGTCTTGAGGACCTCGGCGGACATCTTCTGGACCTCGGTGTATCCGCTCGTGTCGGCCAGTGGTGAAACGGCAACACTGCCGATGCCGGGGCTGGTCACGTAGGCGACCTGGGCCTCGGGTGTTGCGACGCAGCGCAGGAATGCCTTGGCCGCGTCGATGTTCTTGGGATTGGCGCTCAGCATGAACCCGTCAATCGGGGCGTCAATCGAGTTCTCGCCGTCGTACTGCGTGCCGAAGAGCGGGAACGGGAAGAACCCGACGTCGGATGCCGCATCGCCGGCCTGCTCGATGGCGAAGGTCCCAAGGAAGTACATCCCGGCCTTCTTGTCGACCAGCGCGGACTTTGCGGCGTCCTGCCAGGTTCGGCCGGCAGCACCCTCCTGGAAGTACGGAAGGAGGTCCTTCCATGCCTGGAAGACGGCAAGGACCTTGGGATCGCTCCACTTGGCGCGACCTTCCATCAAATCGATATGGAACTGGTAGCCGTTCATCCGCATGTTGATGATGTCGAACGTGCCCATGGCGGGCCAGCCGTCCTTGTCGCCAAGGGCAAGCGGGACGATGCCGTCAGCGATCATCTTGTCGCCAAGAGCCTTGAACTCGTCGATGGTCTTGGGGATCTCGTAGCCCTTCTCCTGGAAGAGGCTCTTCCGGTAGAGGACCACCCATGGGTAGTTGTAGACCGGGACGAAGTACGCCTTGCCGTCCGTGCCGAGCGAAGCGGCCTTCAGGCCGGGTGTCAGGTACTGCTCGATGTCGGCCCAGACATCATCGATCGGCGTCAGGAGGCCCTGCGCGGCGAAGAACCGGACGCGGTTGCCGGCGAACCACTTGACGACGTCATCCGGGATCCCCTGCAGGTAGGAGCTGATCTGGTTCTGGAAGGTGTTGTGGTCGTTGTCCTTGACCGTGACCGTGATCCCGGCCTGGGTCTGGCAGTAGTCCACGATGGCGTGGACGGCGGCCTTCGGATTCTCGTCACTCTCGTTTGAGCCGAGGGTCGTCTCGCCCAGGGCGACAGGTGCCTGCGATTCGGCTGGTGCTGCGGAGCCGGCCGACGTCGGGGCGGTGGTTGGGGCCGAGCTTGCGGCACCGCCGCACGCCGAGGCGATGATCAGAAGGGTGCCGGCGAAGGCAGCGACCCGCGCCATGGTTCGGCGGCGGCCAGGTGCTTGGGCCGGATCCTCCAGCCCTCGTGACAAGATGTGATCTGCCATTGTTGCTTTCTCCTCCAATGGGGGTTCCACGGGTCCGCGCGGACGCACACAAACTGACAGGACCTCATGTCAGTTTGGCCACCGCGCGGCGCCCTGTCAAGGAGTATTCTCGATAATGACACGCATTCGGACAGGTAACACCGTTGACTTATGGGCGTTCCTGAGCGAACCTATGACGACTAGCCTTGGCCTGGGCCGGAGGATGAACTAGCCCGTGCTTGCTCGTCAACGCCATACCTACATCCTCGATCGTGTCCGGGAGGACGGCGCCGTCCGCGTCGCCGAGCTGGCGCGCGACCTTGGCGTCTCTGACATGACCGTCAGGCGAGACCTCGAGGTGCTCGATGATCAAGGTCTGCTCGAGAAGGTCCATGGCGGCGCAACGGCCTCCGCGGGGAGCTCGTTGTTCGAGCCGGGATTCATCGTCAAGTCCGAGCTGCAGCTGTCAGAGAAGGAAGGGATTGCCGAGGCCGCCGCGGGACTCGTGACCCCAGGCATGGCGATCGCCCTGTCGGCCGGGACGACGACCTACGCACTGGCCCGCCGGCTCGTGGATATTCCGGGCATCACGGTTGTGACGAACTCGGTCCCCGTGTCCGATGTCCTCTATCGCCTTGGCAGCCCTGATCAGACCATCATCGTGACCGGAGGCGTGCGGACGCCGAGCGACGCGCTCGTGGGCCCGTTCGCCGTCGCCGCGCTCCAGACAATCCACGTCGATCTCGTGTTCATGGGCGTCCATGGGATGGACCCGCACTCGGGCTTCACGACGCCGAACCTCCTCGAGGCCGAGACAAATCAGGCGCTCGTCCAATCCGGCCGGCGCCTGGTGGTCGTAGCCGACCATACGAAGTGGGGCGTCATCGGGATCAGCTCGATCGCCCGCCTCGATCAGGCAGATGTCCTGATCACCGACAGTGGGCTCGGTGATTCGGCTCGGTCGACCCTTCGACGCGATGTCCGCGAACTGATCGTCGTTGACCCCGCTCCGATGGATTCGTGATGTTGGCCCAGGATGCGACTGAGCGGATTGTGGACCGCCTCAGTGGCGAGCCACATCGCCGCTTCAATCCCCTCACCGGGGACTGGATCCTCGTCTCGGCGGGCAGGACGCGACGACCGTGGCAGGGCAAGAGGGAGTCCTCGACCGGTGACAAGTTCCCCACCTATGACCCGACCTGCTATCTCTGCCCGGGCAACGTCCGGGCAAATGGGCAAAGCAACCCGAACTACGACTCGACGTTCGTCTTTACCAACGACTTCTCGGCCCTTCGGCCTCAGACGTCGATGGAGCGCCTGGAGGACGGTCTGCTCCGCGCCGAGGGTGAGGTCGGGGAGTGCCATGTCCTGTGTTTCAGCCCCCGCCACGACCTGACCCTCGCGGCGATGTCGGCGGGCGACGTTCGTCGCGTCGTCGACGTATGGGCCGATGAATCGACCGACCTTGGGCAGCTGTACCGCTGGGTCCAGGTCTTCG
>JBDSJV010000200.1:0-2825 GCA_039917225.1 Candidatus Limnocylindrales bacterium | reverse complement strand
TCGATGTCGAAGGTCGGCTGGACGTATCAGCCGTCGTCCAACACCCCATCCGCGACCGTCAGCGTCTCGAAGTAGCCACTGTCACTAAGTCCGACAACCCTCGGGCCCTACCGCCGGCTCAATCCGCCTCGGTGACGCCTGCCGCTCCCTCCTGGCCGAGCCGCGCCTTGAGGTGGGCGACCTCGTTGCTCAAGTCCCGGACACGGTGAGACATCGTCTCGATCATCCGGAACGCGAGCGACGGATCCTCGTTGATCCGGCGCAGGAAGTTGCGCTTATCGAGGGTCAGGATCCGTGCCCTGCCCTTCGCCCGAATGGTCGCCGACCTCGGCTGACGTTCGAAGATGGCCATCTCGCCGAGGACCTCGTTGCGCCCAGCGGAGCGCAGATAGACCTCGAGACCGTCCTCCTCGTAGACGATGTCGACCTCGCCATCCTGGACGACGTACATGCAGTCGCCGTCGTCGCCCTGGCGGGCGACGATCTCACCGTCGGCATAGAAGCGTCCAAAGGCTGCCTTGCTCATGAGCTCACCTCCGGGGAAGACACGTTCGGATGACTGGACGGCGCTCCTCGTCCCGCGCACGGTCGCGACCAGGACCCCGGGGAGGGCGATGGCGCCGCGCCAGACGAGCATCGGGTCGAGCATCCTCCGGAAGATGTCGCTGTAGGGCGCACTGCCAGAGAAGATGTCCCACAGAACGCCGCTGAGGCGCGGCCGGCGGCCATGCAACTGCTCGTCACGGGTGATCGAAACGATGGCCCGACGGAGGATCTTGAGCCGCTGGGCGCCCCGGGTCAGCATGAACGCGTACGCCCCGATCCGGTTGTCGCTCTGGATCGAGCGGCAGACCGGCAGGAAATGGTCGTGGAAGTCTCGCTCCGAGACGCCCTCGAAGATCGCGGTCCTGGCGGCCGCCTTCGCCGTCCGGTAGGCGGCTCCGATCCCGTCCTTGTAGAGGCGCGTCACACCGCTGTCGCCGATGAACACAACCCGGTCCGCGTAGGGCTTCTCGACTCCGCGGACGTTGATGTGCGGGAGACACTGGCACGACCGGGCCTCCGGATCCCAGCCGGCGGGCATGACGGCGCGGACCTCGGGACTCGTGGCGAAGGCATTGGCGAGTTCGTTGTCGATGTCCTCGCCAAGCAGGCACATCGTGACGTAGTCGCCCTTCGGGATCACGGCCGCGAACTCCAGCCTGGGCAGGTTCAGGAGGAAGACGTGCATCGACGTTCCGAGCGATTTGGCGATTTCGTCGGTCCCCAGGAAGTACTCGCGGATGAGCGTCTTGGTCAGCTTCGGGCGCTCGTAGCCGATCCCGAGCCCCTCGAACAGCTTGAGAATCGACGTATTGACGCCCGTGGCGACGACGACGAGGTCGTACGACTGCAGCTCGCCGCCCCGAGCCTTGATCGTCGGCCGACCGTCGGCTCGACCCACTTCTTCGACCCGTGCGTTGATGACCCTGGCGCCGCGATCAGTCGCATTCGTGAGGAGGTGGTGGTCGAACGACTCCCACTTCGGCTCGGTGACGTCAAGCGGCCCGCCGCCGCGATGGACGGTGCCGATCCGCATCTCGTCGTTGGGGGTCGCGATTCGGACGCTCCCGACGTCGGTGTGGAGGACATACGAGTCGATCCCGCGCTGGATCACATCCGAGGAGAGGAAGACCCCGTCCACCGCCAGGTTCTGGACGAGCGACTCGGACACGATCCCGCCGCACATGTTGCAGCCGACGGCTCCAGCCCGGGCGAACAGTCGAGGCTCATAGATGTCGACATCGAGACGGAGGTCGACCAGCTCCGCCATGTCGAGCAGGAAGTAGGTGAACAGCGACCCGGCTGGGCCGCCGCCGATCACGGCGACTCGTGACCCGTTCGCCAGGCCACCGTGGTCGTCCGCGCCAACCGACTCGACCCTTCCGTCGATCACTTGGTCCTCCGCGCTCCTTCCCGGTTAGCGGCATGTTCAGGGCCGGACGGCGGTTTCAGGAAGTGACATTTGTCACAAACTTCGGGCGCCACTCCCGGCATTGCCCGCTCTGTCCCCCACGCATACTCCCAGGGTGAGGACTCTCCTGAGGTTTGATGCGTTCGAGGTCGCGAGGGAGTGATCATCGACCGCCGCGCACGGATCGTCGCAGCGCCACCCGAGCACGTCTTTGCGGAAGTCGAGCGTCTGGGCGGAGCCCGGGGCTGGCCGTACCTGAACGCCCTCTGGCGGGTCCGGGGTCTGATCGATCGTGCCGTCGGTGGTGTCGGGATGCGGCCCGGGCGAAGTGACTCGGACCACCTGGAGGAAGGCGACGCGCTCGACTTCTGGCGAGTCGAGGAGGTTCGTCGGCCCGAGCTGATCCTGCTGCGAGCGGAGATGAAGGTGCCCGGTCAAGCCTGGCTCCAATACGAGATCAGCGAGTCGGGTGCGGGTAGCCACCTTGTCCAGACCGCCTATTTCGAACCGAAGGGCCTGCCCGGGCTCGCCTATTGGTACGTCCTCTACCCGATCCACACGCTCATCTTCCGGGGCATGGTCCGGGTCATCTCGGAGCGTGCCGTGCGTCTGGCGGACCGCTCATCGCCATTGCCGGTGAGGCTCCGCCGCGCTTCCGGCGATCGGAACGACCAGGAGGGCGTCACCTAGGCCCGGTCCCGCCTCAGGCGACCGCGCGGCAGGAGGGGACCGGCCCCGAGATGATCCTCGGCGGCCGGTCCCGCCCCCGATCGACCTACTTCGTTGAGACCGACACCGCGTATGTGTTGATGGCTTCGGCGCTCGGGTAATCGCCGTAGAAGGGCCACGGCGGGGGTCCGGAGGCTGGCAG
>JBDSJV010000199.1:0-9148 GCA_039917225.1 Candidatus Limnocylindrales bacterium | reverse complement strand
AAGCTGACGATCGAGATCGAGACCGACGGCACGCTGACCCCGGAGGAAGCCCTCAGTCGGTCGGCGCAGATGCTGATGGATCAATTCCGCCCGTTCGTGACGGTCGGGCAGGTTCCGCTTGCCACCGAGCACGCGGTGGCCGGGGCGCCCCAGCTTCCGCCGAACATGCTCGACATGCCGATCGAGGAGCTCGACTTGCCGATGCGGGCCTACAACTCGCTCAAGCGCAACAACATCGTGAAGGTCGGCCAGCTCCTCCAGCTGAAGGACGACGACCTCCTCCGGATGCGCAACTTCGGCAAGAAGTCGCTCGACGAGATGAAGGAACGCCTGCTCATGCGAGGGTTCATCCTTCCTGAGAGCGACGACCTCACCTCGAGCGCCGCCGATGCGGACGATGCAGATGCCGGCGACGAGCCGTCCGAGGGCGAGGACGCCTGAGATGGCCCACCGCATTGACGGGCGAAAGCTCAGCCGAAAGACCGGGCCTCGCCTGGCCATGTTCCGGAACCTGACCGTCTCGATCCTTCGATACGAGCGGGTGAAGACGACCGAGGCCAAGGCCAAGGAAGTCCAGGGTCAGGTCGATCGGATGATCACGCTGGCCAAGCGCGGCGACCTGGCCGCGCGACGTTCGGTCGTCTCGGAATTCCCGAACGAACCGCTCGTCATCGCAAAGCTGTTCGACGAGATCGCACCGAAGTACTCCGATCGGACGTCCGGCTTCACCCGGATCGTCAAGATCGGCCAGCGATCGGGCGATGCGGCCGAAATCGTTCAGATCGAGTTGGTCTGAGCGATACATGAACGCCCTGATGGGCGTGAAGCAAGGCACTCGAGAGAGTGTCCCCGTGCGCTACCGGGCACGGGTTGAATATGACGGCACGGAATTTGCCGGGTTCCAGGCGCAGCTTGGGACGCGGACGGTTCAGGGGGCGCTCGAGACGGCGCTGGCCACCCTCTCAGGAGGTGTCCGGCACGCAGTCGACGGTGCTGGCCGGACCGACGCCGGAGTCCACGCCACCGGGCAGGTGATCGCATTCACCTATGCGGGGCGCCTCGCGGCAGCGGAACTGGCTGGAGCGCTGAATGGTCTCCTTCCACTCGATGTCGCGATCCGCGACCTCCGGAAGGCGCCGAAGGGGTTTCACCCGCGCTACGCGGCGCGGTACCGGGAGTACCGCTACACCGTCTGGAACGGCCCGCGAAGCCCCATCCAGGCGCGAACGGCGCTCTGGGTGCGGAACCGACTGGATACGGACGCGATGGCGCGAGCCGGGCAGGCCTTCGTCGGCCGGCACGACTTCTCCGCCTTCGGTAGTGCTGATCCGAGGCCGGTCCGGAACGTACATCACGTTCGGGTCCGGCGGGCTGGGCAGTTCGTCACGATCGATGTCCGGGCCGAGTCCTTCCTTCGCGGAATGGTCCGGCGCATGGTCGCCGCGCTGATCGGCGTCGGCAAGGGAACGATTGAAGAATCAGCGGTTGGAGCGGCACTCGCCGAGCGCCGACCTGCATTTGCCGGGGCCGCCGCGCCGGCCTGGGGATTGAACCTTCGGCGGGTCGTCTACCGACGATCACCGACGCGAACGAGCGGAGAACACGAGGAAGCATGAACGTCAAGACCTACACGGCTCGGGAGAGCGAGATCGAGCGACGCTGGTTCGTCGTTGACGCGACGGACCAGACGCTGGGCCGCCTTGCGACCCGGATTGCGCGTGTGCTGTCGGGGAAGGACAAGCCGACCTATACGGCCAACCTTGACACGGGCGATCACGTGATCATCCTCAACGCCGGTAAGGTCGCTGTCAGCCGCGACAAGATCGAGACCAAGATCTACGCGCGCCACAGCGGGTATCCCGGGGGGTTCAAGGAGGAGTCACTCGGCCACCTGCTTGAGCGTCGGCCAGAGGAGGTCATCCGTCGGGCGATCAAGGGCATGATGCCGCACAACAAGCTCGGAGCGCAGCAGCTGCGCAAGCTGAAGATCTACGCGGGATCGGATCATCCGCATCAGGCCCAGCGGCCTGAACCGCTCGCCTGACAAGGAGCCATCCATGAGTGCTACCACTGCCTACAACTCCGGAACAGGTCGTCGCAAGACGGCCGTTGCCCGTGTTCGACTGATGCCCGGCGAGGGCGAGATCGTCGTCAACGGTCGCTCTATGATCGAGCACTTCGGCAATGCGATCGACGAGGCCGATGTCCGCATGCCGTTCCACGTCACGGGGACCGAAGGTCGGTTCAACGCGATGGTCAAGGTCGAGGGCGGCGGAGTGACCGGACAGGCAGGGGCCATCCGCCACGGAATCGCCCGGGCGCTCCTTGAGCTCGATCCCGAGGGATTCCGGGTCTCGCTGCGGCAGGCCGGCCTCCTGACGCGCGACCCGCGGATGAAGGAGCGCAAGAAGTTCGGCCTCAAGCGAGCCCGCAAGGCGCCGCAGTACACCAAGCGCTGAGCCGCCGAGCAGGACGGCGTGTCCTCCGCGAGGCCAGCGTCCGTCGCCGCTCCCGGTAGCCTTCGCGGCCGGGACCTCATCAGCGCGTCCGACCTGGACCCGTCGGAGATTCGACGGGTCCTCGCGACCGCAACGCGGCTCAAGGCGGAATTCGCCGGCGACCGGCGTCACGCTCGCCCGCCCCTCGTGCGTCGGACGCTCGCGATGCTCTTCGAGCATCCGTCGCTGCGGACCAGGGTCACCTTCGAGGCCGGCATGGTCCAGCTCGGTGGATCTGCGATCCAGCTGACGTCGGGCAATGCCGGCTGGGGCGTCCGCGAGACGATCGCGGACGTCGCTCGGAATCTCCAGGGCTTCGTTGACGGGATCGTGATCAGGACGGGGCCCCACGAGGTTGCGGTTGAGTTCGCAGCGCAGGCGGATATCCCCGTCATCAACGCGCTGACGCTCCGTGAGCATCCCTGCCAGGCGTACGCCGATGTCTTCACGATCCAGGAGGTCCGCGGGCCAATCGCGGGGCGTGTGATCGCGTTCGTCGGGGACGGTAACAACGTCTTCCATTCGCTGGCGCTCGCGGCGGTCGGCCAGGGCGCGACCATTCGCCTGGCTCATCCCGACGGCTACGGCCCCGACCAAGGGATCATCGCGATCGTCGAGCGGCTTGCCGCCGAGCACGGCGGTCGACTGGAGGTAGCGCGGGACCCGCGCGAGCTGGTCGATGGCGCCGACGTCATCTACACCGATGCCTGGACGTCGATGGGCCAGGAGGCCGAGGAGGCCGATCGGCGCGCCGCCTTCGCCGGCTACCAGGTCAACGCCGAGTTGATCAGGATCGCGGGGCCGGAGGCGATCGTGATGCACTGTCTCCCGGCTCACCGCGGCCAGGAGATCACCTCCGAGGTCATGGATGGCCCCCAGAGCGTCGTCTTCCGGCAGTCGGAGAATCGACTTCACGTCCAGAAGGGACTCCTGGTCGAGATCCTCGGCGACCCGGGGGAACCTGGATTGACGACGAGCGAGCCTGCGACAATCGGGACGCCATGAGCCAGATCCTCTTCGAGCGATACAAGGAGACACTCCGGCGCGGTCACCTCGCTGCCCAGCAGGGGCGGTTGGCGGACGCCATCAGGGCCTACGAGGCCGCCGCCTCCCTGGCGCCCGATCGAGCGCTCCCGCACGTGAGCCTCGGCCAGGTCCTGCTCCGCCTCGGCCGCCTCGACGACGCAGAGCTCGCCTTCAGCGCGGCGCTTCGGCGGACACCAACCGATGAGCCGGCGCTCCGCGGCCGGGCGACCGTGCGAGTCGCGCTTCGACGCTCGCAGGAGGCCGCGGCAGACCGCGAGGTTCTCGCCGAGGTGCTGGAGCGTGACGGACGGCTCGTCGAGGCCTGCGACGAGGCCCTGGCCGCTCTCGAGCTCGCCGAGTCGCGGACCCGTCGGAGGACGCTCGAGCGGGTGGTCGCCCAGCTCCGCCTGGTCGAAGGTGAGCCGCGAGCAGCCGAAGCCGTCACTCGAGCGCAGCGAGTCATGGAGCCCCCGGCAGAAGGGTTGGGCGGAGGGTCCGAGGCCGGGGCGGCGCCCCCGGGGCCTCCGCTGCCTGCACAACCAGAGGCACCCGCTGAACCACCGGCACCGTTCGACCCGGTCTCGGCCATGGCTTCGGCCTGGGCCCTTCTCGATACGGGCGATCGGGTGGCGGCGTACGACCTGCTCCTCGCCGCCTCCGCCGCTCAGCGGTCGTCGGGTCGGCTCGATGCGGCGCTCGATGCGGCGCTCAGCCTCGTCGCCCTCGATCCCGCAGATCCCGCCGTCCAGCTGGAGATCGCGGCCAATCAGGCGGCGCGCGGGTGGACGGACCTGGCGACCGAGAAGGTGAGACTGCTCGCCCGTCTGGCCGAGCTCGACGAGGACGCGACTGCCGCAGCGTCGATTCGCGAGTTCTCGGCGGCCCACGGGCTCAGTCCCGTGGACACTCCCGTCGATCACGGAGCGATACCGCCCGCCTGACCGCCCAGGAGCGTCCGGCGATCCGGGTCCGCGATGCTACACTCGCCCGACGATGCCGCAGGTCCTCGCGTCGATCCTCGATCAGGTTCGGCCAACGACGTTGCTCGACATCGGGATCACTGCGCTCCTGATCTACTGGCTGTTCAGCCTGATCCGGGGGACGCGCGCAGTGCGCCTTGTGATCGGGGTCAGCGTTCTGTTTGGCGTCTACTTCGTCGCGCAGGCGCTGACGCTGCGGCTCCTCACCCAGATCCTCACGACCGGGGCGGTCGTCGGGCTGTTTGCCCTGGTGGTCGTCTTCCAGCCCGAGCTCCGTCGAGCACTCGACCGGATCGGTCGCGTCGGCTCGCTGGCGTGGCTCTTTCCGAGCGAGAACGCCGCGGCCGAGCAGGTAGCGGCCGAGGTGGCGCGCGCGGCCTCCCTCATGTCGGCTGACGGTCACGGTGCGCTGATCGTCCTGGAGCGTGATACGGGTCTCGAGGAGATCGCCGAGAGCGGCGTGATGATCCACGGGGACCTGTCCGTCGACCTTCTCCGAACCATCTTCATGCCCAAGACGGAGCTCCACGACGGAGCGGTCATCGTCCGCGGCAGCAGGATCCTCGCCGCCGGTGCCTTGCTGCCCCTCGTCGAGACGACTATCCATACCGAGCGGTTCGGAACCCGTCATCGCGCGGCGCTCGGCATCACCGAGCAGACCGATGCCGTGGTCGTGGTCGTCTCGGAGGAGAACGGCCAGATCAGTCTGATCGAGCGGGCCCGGATCGTCCGCCACCTCAACGAGGTTCAGCTGGCGAGGGCCATCCGGACCCTCCTGGACCCGGCGTCCGACGGGACCCACAGACGCATCCCCGGGACGGGTCGCGTGACCAGTGCGCCGTCGCTGGCGAGCATTGGCAGGATGGTGCTCGGAGCCCGCGATGACCAGCCGACCCGCGATGGCAGCATCGCGCCGCGGGGCTCGACGACGGCCCCATCGCGTCTGGACGTACAGCGTGCGACGCCACCACCAGAGGTTGTGCGAGCATCAGGGATCGGCGCCTCCGCTGAGCCGGACGACGGCGCGGAGCCAGGACCCGCCGGCGCGGAGCGGGGACCCGCCGGCACGGCGGATGTATCCGATTCGGCGGCCGCTGGTCGATGAGGCGACTACGGCGACTGGTCTTCCACAACTGGCCACTCAAGCTTGGCGCCATCGCGTTCGCGTTCCTGCTCTACATCGGACTCGTGGTTTCTTCCAGCGCCCAGTTCTTCGAGGGATCCGTCCCGATCGAGACGACCGGCCTGTCGTCCGAGGTGACCATCCTGTCGGACCTTGGCGCCGTCCGACAGATCCGCTACTTCGTACCGGAGGACCTGGGGCTGCGCCTGGACAGCTCGAGCTTCCGGGCCATCGTCGACCTTTCGGACGTCGCACCCACGGGCGGCCGGACTTCGGTGACCGTTCGGGTCGTCGCGGTTGACCCGCGGGTCCAGATCCTTGACTACGAGCCACGCCAGATCACCGTTCAACTGGACGCCGTGGTGAGCAGGATCGTCCCGATCCGGGTCGAATACGGGCCGGTCCCCACCGGCCTCGACATCGGCGAGCCGACGTTGTCCGCGACGGAGGCCACGGTGACCGGAGCAGCCTCCATCGTCGACCGCATCAGCGAGGTCCAGGCGCGGACGAACCTCGACGTGTCCGGCATCGACGTCAACCGAACGATCGACCTCGTGGCGGTCGACGCCGCCGGCGAGGTGCTGATCCCGGTCGATATCTCCCCGGCGAACGTCAGGGTTCGTGTCCCGATCTTCACCAACCGGCAGACCAGATCACTGCCGGTTCGCCCCGTAGTCATCGGGTCACCGGCGGTCGGCTTCGAGATCGCTTCGGTGACGGTCGATCCGCTGGTGGTCAGCATCGAAGGCGACGTCGACGACATTGCGCCCCTCGAGTTCGCCGATACCTCAGCGGTGACGATCTCGGGCGCGTCGTCGACCGTCTCCGTCGACGCGCCGCTTCAGCTCCCCGATGGCGTCCAGGCCCCGGGTGTGGCGACGGTCAAGGTGACCGTCGCTCTCCGTCCGGTCACCTCGACGCGTACTTTCGAGGCAGGCCTGATCCTGGCCGGGGCTCGGGCCGACCGGATCTACGCACTGTCCACCGACCGGGTCCTCGTCACGATCGGCGGTTCGGTCGCAGAGCTCAACCGGCTGTCCGGTTCGAGCCTCGCCCTGACACTCGACGTCACCGGGCTCGACGTCGGGCTCCATGACGTCAAGGTCAGCGCGAATCTCCTGACCGGGCTCACGCTCGTCGGCGCGAGTCCGAACCCCATTTCGGTGACCATCACGCTGCCACCCCCGGGTCCAAGTCCAAGTCCAAGTCCGAGTCCGGCCCCTTGATCGTTCGGGCGGGCAGCTCCCCGACAGCGCAAGGAGGTTGACGAGCCCGTGCCTCGTCTCTTTGGCACCGACGGCATCCGTGGCGTCGCCAACGTGGATCTGAAGCCGACGACGGCCTACGCGCTCGGTCGGGCGACGGCTCATCGGCTCGCTGGCGGTCGAGGCGCCATCGTCGTCGGCCAGGACACGCGGCGGTCGGGCGATCTGTTCGTGGCGGCCATCACAGCTGGCGCAACGAGCCTCGGGACCGATGTCCACCAGGTCGGCATCGTCCCCACGCCAGCCCTGGCGTTTCTCGCGGGAAGCGGAGGGTATGCCGCGGGGATCATGGTCTCCGCATCGCACAACCCGGCGGCCGACAACGGCCTCAAGGTGCTCGATGGCAAGGGCCTCAAGCTCGATGATCCGATCGAGGACGAACTCGAGCAACTGATCTGGCGGACCGAGGAGCTCGGAGGCGTCGGCAACGACGAGCTCGGCGTCAGTGTCGACGCCCGCGATCGCGTGGCGGCCTACACGGAAGCCCGCCTCCAGCTCGCGTCGACGGTCGACGCCCGGGGCCTGCGGATCGTCCTGGACGCTGCCAACGGCTCGGGCGGCGCCTTCGCACCGGGCATGCTGACGGCCACTGGGGCACACGTCGACGTGATCAACGCAACCCCGGATGGCTCCAACATCAACCTCGCCTGCGGGGCCACGGATCCGGCGGCCCTCGCCCGGGCCGTGCTCGAACTCGGAGCCGATGTCGGCTTCGCCCTGGACGGCGATGCGGACCGCATGATCGCCGTGAACGCCGCCGGCGAGATCGTCGATGGTGACCTGATCCTGGGCATCCTCGCCCTCGAGCGATTGGGTCGAAACGCACTCGCAGGCCGGACCCTGGTGGTCTCGGTCCTCTCGAACGGAGGTCTGCAGCGGGCCGTGGAGGAGGCCGGGGGAACCGTCGTCCGGACACCGGTCGGGGACAAGTACATCCTCGAGGGCATGCAGGTAGCCGGGGCCGGACTCGGCGGCGAGAAGAGCGGTCACGTGATCATCGCCGAGCACACGACCTCTGGCGACGGCATCGTCACGGCGCTCGAAGTCCTGCGCGTCATGGTCGCCAGCGGGCGATCCATCGCGGAGCTGGCCTCAGTGGTCGAGCTGATGCCTCAGCAGCAGCGGGCGGTCCGCGTGCGTCACAAGGACCAGTGGGAAGGCGACCCGGTCATCCAGAAGGCCCTCGCGGAGGCGCGCGAACGCCTCGGCGTGGTGGGACGGATCCTGATTCGCCCCTCGGGCACCGAGCCAGCCCTGCGCGTGATGGTCGAGGGACCGGACGCGTCGGTGGTCGAGGAGATCGCCGACACCCTGGCCGGTGTCGCGGCCGAGCGACTACACTGATCCCGGTGCCCATCACAACGAGCCAGGCAGCGCTCGGCAGAGCCGGCGCAACCAGACAGGGGACCTGACCACGGATGTGCGGCATCGTCGGCTACACCGGACCTCGCGAGGCCGGTCCGATCCTGATCGAGGGCCTGCGACGGCTTGAATACCGCGGCTATGACTCGGCCGGAATCGCCCTCGTCGACGAGGAAGGCGCCCTGTTCGTCGAGAAGAAGGCCGGCAAGCTCGCCAACCTGACGACGGCGATCGCCGAGCGGACGCCGCACGCGGCGATGGGCCTGGCCCACACGCGCTGGGCCACCCACGGTCGACCCAACGATCTCAACGCTCACCCGCATGGCGACTGCACCGGCCAGATCACGGTCATCCACAACGGGATCATCGAGAACTTCCGGGAGCTCCGGGACGGCCTCGAGGCGCGAGGGCACATCCTGGTCTCCGAGACCGACACCGAGGCGCTGGCGCACCTGATCGAGGAGGCCTACGTCGGCGATCTGGCCAACGCCGTGCGATCGGCGCTCCAGCGCGTTGAGGGCGCCTACGCCATCGTCGTGATGCACCGTGGCGAGCGCGGTCGCCTGGTCGGTGCGCGCCAGAACGTGCCCCTGGTCGTGGGTCTCCATGGCGAGGAGTCGTTCATCGCCAGCGACATCGCCGCGATTCTCGCGCACACGAAGCGCGTGATCTTCCTGGAGGAAGGCGATGTGGCCGACGTGCGACCGGGGTCAGTCGTGATCACGGATCTCGCCGGGACCATCGTGGACCGCCAGGAAACGACGATCGACTGGTCGCCCGAGGTGGCCGAGAAGGGCGGCTTCGAGCACTTCATGCTCAAGGAGATCCATGAGCAGCCCGTCGCCCTGCGGCAGGCGCTGGCCGGACGGGTGGACCGCCACGACCGCATCCACG
>JBDSJV010000198.1:0-3050 GCA_039917225.1 Candidatus Limnocylindrales bacterium | reverse complement strand
GTCCCATCCCTGGATGGGTGTTTCCGGTGAGCGGCTCGACACTCAAGTCGAACGCCGCCCCTTCCGGAGCCACGATCGCGGAGTGTATCAATCCTGCCGTTCGGGTGTCAACCGAGACAGGTCCGGGGCCGACGCCCCCGGCGAAGGGGGCGACGGTCTCCTCATCAGTCCTTGGAGGTGGCCTCCCCGTCGCCCTGAAGAAGCGGGTTCTGGTCGGGATCGATCGCGTCCGATGAACCAGCGGCCACGCCGGTCAGGAAGGGGTTGAATCCATCCTCGTCCGAAGCGGGGACGCTTGCTGGCCGCGCGCTGCTGGCCGCGTCCTCGTCGGCGGGGCCGGTGGCCCCATCCTCGAGGAACGGGTTGAACGCCGCTCCTCCATCTTCGAGTGCCTCGCCGGCAAGCGCCTCGAGCGCCGCTCGACGCTCCCTCTCCTTGCGGGCGGCGAGGTTGGCAGGCGCCCCAGACCCGGCCGGGATGAGCTTGCCGATGATGACGTTTTCCTTGAGCCCGATGAGGTGGTCCTTGGCGCCGTTGATGGCGGCCTCGGTCAGCACCCTCGTCGTCTCCTGGAACGACGCGGCCGCCAGGAAACTCGACGTGTTGAGCGATGCCTTGGTGACCCCGAGGAGGACCGCCTGAGCCGTCGCCGGCTCGCCACCCTCCGCGAGGACCCGGTTGTTGACCTCCTCGAAGTCGAGGCGGTCGATCAGCTCGGTCGGCAGCAGTTCGGAATCTCCCGGCTGATCGATGCGGACCTTCCGCAGCATCTGTCGAACGATGATCTCGATGTGCTTGTCGTTGATCGTGACGCCCTGGCTGCGGTAGACCTTCTGGACTTCCTTGACCAGGTAACGCTGGACTGCATCCCGACCCCGGGTATCGAGGTATTCCTGTGGGTTGATCGGTCCGTCGGTGATCGCATCGCCGGCCCGGATGTCCTGGCTGTCGTCATCCAGGAGACGGGCGTTGTGCGGGATCCCGTACTCGCGCTCGACGACGTCCTCGGCCCGAATGACGAACCCGTCGTCCGTCCTGGTGAGGAAGCCCGCGACCGGAGCCGTGAAGTCCACGACCGGATCCCCCGCCAGGCGGGCGATGACCTGGCCGATTTCGACCTGGTCCCCGGATGCCGCCAGGAACTCTGCCTTGGCCGAGATGCCGAGGGCCGAGTCATAGGCCTCGCGACTGGTGACCTTGACCTTCGTCGTGTTTCCATCGCGGAGCACCGTTACGGTCCCGTCGATGTGGCTGATCTCGGCCTTGCCCTTCGGGACGCGAGCCTCGAACAGCTCCTCAACTCGCGGCAGACCGGCCGTGATGTCCAGACCGGCGACGCCGCCCGTGTGGAACGTCCGCATCGTCAGCTGCGTGCCCGGCTCGCCGATCGACTGGGCCGCGATGATCCCGACCGCTTCGCCCACGCCGACCGGCTTGCCGGTCGCGAGGTTGCGGCCATAGCATCGACGACAGACCCCGTAGCGGGCCTCGCAGGTGAGTGGCGATCGGACCAGCACTTCGTCGACCGCGCCGGCCTCGATGGCCTTCGAAATCTCCTCGGTGATGAGCTCGTTCCGGTCGACCAGCAGCGACGGGTTCTTCGCCTTGCTGGCAGGGTTCGGCAGCGGCGCTGCCGAGAGACGCCCGACCAGGCGCTTGCGGAATTCCTCCCGGACCGTGGCCCGGGTTCCGTCATCGCTGGGCGGCCAGTTGGCGCCGGTCATATCCGCCGTGTCGGCGGCCGTGATCCAGCTTCCCTCTTCCGTCCCGCAATCCTCGTCACGAGTAATGACGTCCTGGGCGACATCCACGAGCCGTCGTGTCAGGTACCCCGAGTCGGCGGTTCGAAGCGCCGTGTCGGCAAGACCCTTGCGGGCGCCGTGGGTCGAGATGAAGTACTCGAGGACCGACATCCCCTCGCGGAAGTTGCTCCGCACCGGGACATCGATGATTCGTCCTGATGGATCGGCCATGAGGCCACGCATCGCACCGAGCTGGCCGATGTTGCCCTTGTTTCCGCGGGCACCGGAGTCGGTCATCATCCGGAGCGAGTTGTCCTCGGGCAGGGCCGCCATCATGGAGTCGGAGACGTCCTTGGTGGTCCGCTGCCAGAGTTCGACGACCTGCTCGTAGCGCTCGTCCTCGGTGATGAGGCCGCGCGAGAACTGCTTGTCGATTTCCACGACGGCGGTGTCGGTCGTTGCCAGCCGGCTGACCTTGTCGACCGGCGTGACGATGTCCCACAGACCGATGGTCATTCCACCCCGGGTCGCGAACTTGAAGCCAACGTCCTTGATCCCATCGACCAGGTTGGCGGTCTCGTCCGAGCCGAGCAGTCGGTAGCAGTCATCGACGATCTTCTTGAGCTCGCTTCGCTTCATCGCCTGGTTCTTGAACCGCAGGCGGTCCGGCACGATGCCGTTGAAGATGATGCGGCCGACCGTGGTCCGGACGCTGACCGGGCGCAGCTCGCCCGCATCCTCATCCCAGGCCCGAACGACGACGTCGATCGGCTCATGGAGCCCGAGCCGACGCGTCACGCCCGTATCGGAGGCACCGGTTGCATCCGAGCGACGCTCGCTCGCGCCGGCCAGTCCGCGGGCTGCGAGCTCGTAGGCGAACAGGGCTTCGTCCTCGTCGGCGAAGCTCCAGACCGTCTTGCGAGCAACATCCCTCTCCATCGTCAGGTAGTAGCAGCCCAGCACCATGTCCTGGGTCGGTGCCACCACCGGCGTGCCATCTGCCGGTGACAGCAGGTTGGCGGTCGACAGCATCATCGTCCGGGCCTCGTTCTGGGCAGCCGCCGACAACGGCACGTGGACCGCCATCTGGTCGCCGTCGAAGTCAGCGTTGAACGCGGTGCAGACGAGGGGGTGAATCTGAATGGCCGAGCCCTCGACCAGGATCGGCATGAATGCCTGGATCCCCAGTCGATGGAGCGTGGGTGCGCGGTTCAGGAGGACCGGATGGTCCTTGATGACCTCTTCGAGGACATCCCAGACCTCGGGTCGGACCCGCTCGACGATTCGCTTGGCACTCTTGATGTTATG
>JBDSJV010000197.1:0-2602 GCA_039917225.1 Candidatus Limnocylindrales bacterium | reverse complement strand
ACTCGACGGCCAGCGCCCTGGAGATCCAATGGAATCAGCCTCTCAACTGCTCTTCACGATCGGAACGCTGATCCTCGCCGCCGGCTTTGCGGCGCACGTGGGCCATGCGGTTCTCCTGGCCAACGGTCGTCGCGCATCCGAAGCCATGGCGGCGATCGCCCGCCGGACCGCGCAGCCAGCCTGGGCCGGCGTCGCCTCGGGTTCCTTCGTCGAGGCGCGTTCCCAGGCAGACGAGGCAGGCCCGCCGCCGTTCGCCGCTGGGAGCGCCCTGTCGGGCGCCGCGCAGGGACTCGCCCTCCTGGCCTTTGGCTCAATGGCGACCTCGATGCTCCTGCGGGCGATCGTGGTCGGTCGCGGACCGTGGGGGAACCTGTTCGAGTTCTCGGTCGCCTTTGCCGCCTCGATCCTGGGCGGCTACCTGGTCCTCTCGCGGCGATACCCGATCCGCTCGATTGGCTTCGTTCCAATCGGCGCGGCACTCGGGCTGGCGCTCTACGCGGCGTCCCTGCCATCGCAGGTCGAGCCGCTGGTACCGGCGCTCCAGAATGCACCCCTGCTGACGATCCACGTCGGCTTGGCCGTGCTCAGCTACGGGATCTTCGCGACCTCATTCGGAGCCGGTCTCGGCTACCTCGCCCAGGGGCGTAACGATCGCTTCGCGTGGCTACCGTCGCACAAGGTGCTGGACGAGGTCGCCTACCGGGCCGTGATCATCGGCTTTCCGATCTTCGCAACCATGATCATCCTCGGGTCGTGGTGGGCGGCCATCGCCTGGTCCCGCTACTGGGGCTGGGATCCAAAGGAAACGGCCGCTCTCGTGACGTGGCTCATCTATGCCATCTACCTCCACGCCCGCAATCAGCGGTCGTGGGCTGGCCGGCCGGCTGCCCTGCTCCTCGTCCTGGGGTTCCTGATGGTGCTGGTCACCTACTCCGGCTCCCTCTGGTTCAGCGGCCTGCACGCGTACAGCGGGCTCTAGGCGCCGCCGCCGGAGTCATGACCTTCGGCCCGAGCGGGAGCGGACGGGGTTTCGTAGAGTGAGCGGCGATGTCCCTCGTACTCGACAACCTCAGCAAGCGATTCGGGTCGGTCCAGGCGCTCGACGGGATCTCCTTCACCGTTGAACGGGGCCAGGTTTTCGGGTTCCTGGGCGCCAACTGTGGGTCGCGGCCAGGCTCTACCGCTCCGGCGTCCTGATGTACGGGCAGCCGCCGACGCCACTGACGCTGTTGCGCGCGCTGCGCACCAACTGAGCGAGGGCACGACCCGGGTCTTGCGTCGGAAGCCCCGGAGCCAGAACGGAACGTCCGTTCGATATACCTCGGGCCAGATCGTCCCCGGGACGCCGGGCTGCCTGGTGCACAACCGACCTTCTGGGCGTGGATAAGGCGTGCCCAGGTCGTGGACGATGGGCCCGCGATCGTGGACGAAATCGCCCGGTTGGTGGACCATTCGGAGCCCGTCTGGCGCAGGGCGTGACATTAGCGTGCCACAACATGTAGTGGTGCATGGCACTGGGCAATCGCTACATCTTGTGGTTTTGGGCTTGACCGCGGTGTCCGAGCGGCGTAAAGTTCGTGGGTCGCTCGATCGTCGCCGTCCAGCCTCCGTCCGGCCGCCAGACGGGTCACCAGGTCCTCGGACCGGGGCCCCGGATGGTGTCCCCCATCGGACCGGGGCCCACGACGCGACCGAACGCAGGGGATTCGTTCGCAGCTACCCATCGGTACCGCTCAGCGGGCGACCGATGGCACGGCGACAGATCTCCGGATGAGTGTCGGCAGATTGCCGTCAGGTACCCGCCCACGGTCCTGACGGTCCACTGCAGCAACCGGGGTCAGAGAGGTCCCGGAGGAAGCGGATCCCGTCGCGACGCCGCCGAGAGGTCGGTGCCACGAGCGGAGAAGGCGAACCGCATCGACGGCCGGACCGTCGGCGGGGATGGAGGAGAGAACGAAATGGCCCGAGCCGAAAACGCGCCCGTTCCCGTGATGTCCAGCGGGTCCACGGTCGCCGGCACTACCGGCACCACGTCGCGAGCGGTCAAGCGGGGCGGTGGGGCCGCCAGGGCGAGAAGCCTCGCGGGGCCCTGGGGAGCATCGTTCGACGGGACCGGAGCGAAGGGCCTCACCTGGCCCCGCCGCCACACCACGCCGGGCATCCATCCCTACGACGAGATCGAGTGGGAGATGCGGACCGCCGGCATCTCCAACGAGAGCGGCAAGAGCGTCTTCGAGCAGAAGGACGTCGAGGTCCCGAAGGCATGGAGCCAGCTCGCCACCAACGTGGTCGTCAGCAAGTACTTCCGCGGGCACGTGGGCACGCCCGAGCGGGAGCGCAGCGTCCGCCAGTTGATCGACCGGGTCGTCAACACGATCGCGGCCTGGGCCGAGACACAGCGCTATTTCGCCACCGATGAGGATCTCGCCTCGTTCAGGGCTGAACTGACGCATCTGCTCGTCAACCAGAAGATGGCCTTCAACTCGCCGGTCTGGTTCAACGTGGGCGTCGAGCCCAAGCCCCAGTGCAGCGCATGCTTCATCAACTCCGTCCAGGACTCGATGTCCTCGATCATGGACCTCGCCAAGACCGAGGCCATGCT
>JBDSJV010000196.1:0-5024 GCA_039917225.1 Candidatus Limnocylindrales bacterium | reverse complement strand
GACCCTCTGGGTGGATATGGAGGGGAGCGCGTACGCCGAAGGCACCATCGCCTTCTACGAACGGCTCAAGGTCACGCATCCGAACGTCGGGATCTGCCTGCAGGCCTACCTGAAGCGCACGGCCGCGGACATCCAGCGGCTCCTCCCATTGTCACCGGACATTCGTCTGGTCAAGGGCGCCTACGCAGAGCCGGCGGCCATCGCCTACACCACGCGTCACGATGTGGATGCGAACTACCTGGCCCTTTGCGTGGCGATGCTGGAGGCCGCGCGGGCCGGCACCAGGATCCGGATCGGACTAGGGACCCATGACATTCGACTGATCGAGCAGGTCGCAGAACACGCCCATGCCATGGGACTGCACCGAACAGCATTCGAAGTCCAGATGCTGTACGGCATCCGGGCCGACCAGCAGTACCGCCTCAACGCCGAGGGCTACCGAATCCGGACGCTGATAGCCTATGGGGAGGCTTGGTACCCGTGGTACATGCGGCGGTTGGCTGAGCGGCCGGCCAACGTGCTGTTCGCGCTTCGCCAGATGCTGGGTTAGCGCAAGGACGAGATGAGCCCCGCCGTTGGCCGGCGTGGCTCGAATTCACCCCATGGTCGCGGGCGCCAAGCCCGCCGCGAGATCCTCTAGCGATCGGCCCACAGGACGTGGGTCAGGAGCTGATCCCCGCCACCGAGGTCGAGGACGAACCAGGCGCCGTGTCCGTGATTCGTCGTGGCGACGAGTCGGCCCCAGGCTGCCGGCCCATCCGCCGGCCCATCCGCCACCCCACCCTTGCCATTGCCGCCGCCACTCGTGGTCGCCGAGGCGATCGTCGACGTGGAGTCGAGGTGCGTGTAGATAGTCACGAGTTCGTCGTAGTCATGTTGGTTTGGCTGCTGGTTGCTCGTCGGGTCACCCGTGTAGTCCATGCAGGTGTCGAGGTTCGCGTTGCTGGACGTTTCGTCCTGGTGACCCAGCCCGAGCGTGTGGCCGACCTCCTGGCACATCACCAGGTTCCTCCAGGCCGGCGTGTCGTACTTTGCCAAGGCGTAGTAGGTGTCGTTCACCTTCACTGCGCCCTTGGTGATGTGCAATCCGGAAAGCCAGATCTGGGCGAGGCCGAGCCAGCCGTTGTTGCCGTACTTGGCGTTGCAGACCTGGACCGTGCCGGTGATCGCGTTGCAGAGCTTGGCGGAGCGACTCTGGCCCCCGACGATCGTCGTGTCCAGAACAGAAGAGGCAGACCAGTCGGAGGACGTGGTCCCCAGGGAGCTGCCCCAGGCAAGAGAGGTCACGTTGTCACCGAGCTTCAGCGTGAACGGGTTCGACGTCCGCGCCCAGTGATAGTTGCCCCACGAGTGGTTCGCAGAAACAGATACAGGGAGCGCAAGGATGAGGGACAGACCGGCGGTGAGCAGAACCGCTCGACGTGAGACGCGGGACATCGCTGAGACCTCCAGAACAGCGGCAGATACGCCTTGCGCGGGAGCATACGCGACGGTGGACGGTCCGTGCGAGGGGAATCATTCGATCAGTGTTGCCTCAAAGCACCGTGGCCCTGCTGGCCGCACGTTGAAGCCACGCACGCCGAGGGTGAATTCGCGGCCGTGACGGCCCAGATCGCAGGGTAAGATGACGGAAACGCGTCACGTGCGGCGGCTCTTCACGTACCTCGCCGACACATTGATCGTAGTTTCAGCGTCTGGCACAAGTTCGCTGCAGGGAGCCCCCATCGATGAAGATCCGCGATGCGACAGTGGAAGAACTGGCCCCGAAACCGCGCAAGCCACGCGTCCTTACCGCGCGTCAGATCGCCGCACGAAAACGTGACCAGGCAATACACAAGGCGCTGAACGAGATTGCTGTTGGGGCGCTATCGGGTATCAAGAAAGTCGAGCTCGAGGACGGAGAGAAACTGGCCACGATTCGCCTCGCCGTCGCTCGACAGATCGCGGCCCATCCAGCCGACATCAACATGAGCGTACGTGGCGGCTCGATCTACCTGAGTCGATCGCCCATCCCGGGGTCGCGGGGTGGCAGGCCCCGCAAGAAGGGCTGAACCCGGCCCCTACCGGTCGTCTCCGCCCTCGAACAGGGGCATGCCTGCCCCATGGCGGTAGAACGGTCGCGGATCGGGGGCCAGTGGCGTATTGCCAGCGATGGCATCGGCGGCCTTCTCGGCAACCATGATGACCGGGGCATAGATATTCGCGTTCGTGACGTATGGGAATACGGACGCGTCAACGACACGCAACCCGTCGAGCCCGTGGACCCGCATCGTCATCGGATCGACCACCGACAGATCATCGATCCCCAACCGCGCCGTGCCTGACGGATGCAGCGCCGTTTCACCGTCCCGGGCGACCCAGTCGAGAATCTGGGCATCCGTCTCGACGGCGGGTCCCGGTGACACCTCGCCGTCGTTGAACCGGCCCATGGCGGGCTGTCCGAGCAGGTCCCGGGCCACGTGGATGGCCTCCACCCATTCGCGCCGATCCTGGTCCGTGGACAGGTAGTTGAATCGCAGGGCGGGATGCACCGTCGGGTCGGCGCTGGTGATCTTGACGCTGCCGCGGGCATCCGAGTACATCGGCCCGACGTGAATCTGGTATCCGTGCCCACCGGACGGCGCGGTCCCGTCGTACCGGATCGCCAGCGGCAGGAAGTGGAACATCAGGTTCGGATACGTCACGTCGTCGTTGCTGCGGGCAAACCCGCCACCCTCGAAGTGGTTCGTGGCGCCCGGGCCACGGCGCAGGAACAGCCACTGGAACCCGATCCACGGGCGGCGCCACTTCTGGAGTGACGGCTGCATTGAAACCGGCTCCTTGGAGCGGCACTGGAGGTAGACCTCGAGGTGGTCCTGCAGGTTCTCGCCGACGCCGGGCAGATTGGCGACTACCGGGATCCCGAGGGCCCCGAGTTCCTCGGCGTTCCCGACGCCGGATACCTGGAGCAGCTGCGGAGAGTTGACCGAACCACCGGCGAGAATGACCTCGCTCGCATCCACACTCCGCATCCCGCCGAACGGTGTTCGGTAGTCAACGCCGACGGCGCGCGAGCCGTCGAACCTGATCCTGGTCACGAACGCGAGGGTCCGGATCGTCAGATTCCGACGACTCATGACCGGGTGGAGGTACCCGCGTGCGGCCGAGATCCGGCGCCCGCGACGAATATTGCGATCGAACTGGGCGAAGCCCTCCTGGCGATAGCCGTTGACGTCGTCGGTCAGCGAGTGGCCGGCCTCCTGGACCGCCTCGAAGAACGCGCCGAACAGCGGGTTCGTAGCCGGCCCGCGCTCAAGCGGCAGCGGTCCGCCGTGCCCTCGCCACGGATCGTCCGGCGCCGCGGCCAGCGTGTCCTCCAACCGCCTGAAATACGGCAGGCAGTGGGCAAAATCCCAGGTTTCCATGCCCGGATCCGCGGCCCAGCGTTCGAAGTCGAGTGGATTTCCGCGCTGGAAGATCATCCCGTTGATCGACGATGACCCGCCGAGGACCTTGCCGCGCGCGTGGTAGACGCGCCGGCCATTCATGAACGGTTCCGGTTCCGACTCGTACTTCCAGTCGTAGAAGGGGCTGCCGATCGGGAAGGCCAGGGCTGCGGGCATGTGGAGGAAGACATCGAAGCGCCAGTCGGGGCGGCCGGCCTCGAGGACCAGGACGCGCGTTCCGGGATCGGCGCTCAGCCGATTGGCGAGCACGCTGCCCGCCGATCCACCACCGACGATGACGTAGTCGAACTGTTCCCTGCTCACCCGCTGATCCTAGCGCGCGGCCGCTGGAGCGTGGCCGCCGGCGCTGGGCCACCGGCGCGGCCGGGCGCCGGGGATCAGCCCCCGAGCGGTGCGACCGCGAACTGGACGGCGAACTGCTTGCACCAGATGACGATGCTGGCCGGGGCATCTGGCGTCGCGCCGGCGGGCAGGTCCATGTTGAAGCTGCCGTCGGTCGCCCTGAGCTTGCCGACCTCGAGCGCACCGTCCGCGTAGCCCGCTGAGTCGGACGATACGTAGACGTAGAGGTCGGGGCCGTTTCGCACCGAGAAGTTCTCGAACCGGACGGTCCACGTACCAGGCGCCGTCTCGATCAGCGATGCGGTGCCGCTCCCGAAGTGGAAGTCGTCGGCGCCCGTGAACGTCCCGGTCCGCTCGGCCGCGAGACCGGGCGTTGGAGAGGGCTGCTCGGGCGGCGTGATGGGTGATGTCGGCCCCGTGGCGGCCGCGGGCGCCTGCGTAGCCGGCGCGACGGTCGGTGCCGGTTCATTGAGCGTGGTCCGGATGATGAGCGGCGAGCCGAGGTACCACGCGCTGGGAAGCCCGATGGCAAGGGCGAGGACCGCGACGATGGTCGCACGGCCGGGGTGTCGGCGGGCGGCCGCGAACCAGCCACGCCGACGGGCGACGATCAGGAGCAGCACCGCTGCGACGGCAACCCCGATGGCAATCGGGACGCGGTTCGGATAGAGGCTCGTTGCAAAGAGGCGCTCGAGGTCGCCGATCAGGTTCATGCGCTACAGGGTGCGGTCCCCGGATGACTCCCTGATGACGGGCACGAGGTCAGATCCCTCAGCCCGCGGCAGGGATCTGGAACCAGAATGTCGTCGCTGCCGCGTCCGAGGAGGCGCCGACGTGTCCGCCGGCATCCTCGATGAGCCGTTTGACGATGGCGAGCCCGACACCCGCCCCGCCGGACTCCCTCGCCCGCGACTTCTCGACGCGGTAGAACCGCTCCCAGACTCGTGGGAGATCCTCCGCCGGGATGTGGGAGCCGGTGTTGGCGACGCGGACCAGGACGCCGTCGGTTTCGCGGATGGCCTCGACCCGAACGGACCCGCCGGATGGCGTGTAGCGAGCGGCGTTCTGGAGCAGGTTGGCCATGACCTGGGCGAGTTCGTCCGGACGCGCGTGGACCACCAGGCTGTCGGGGACATCGACAGTGAGCACAACGGATCGGCGGGCGAGGGCAGGAGCTGCAAGTTCGGCGGCCGATCGGACAAGCGCCGCGATGTCGACGGACATTGGCTGAGGGCG
>JBDSJV010000195.1:0-5623 GCA_039917225.1 Candidatus Limnocylindrales bacterium | reverse complement strand
GTTGGAGTTTCAGTCGCCACCCGATCCCCTCACATCGACCGGACGTAGGCCGGATCGAGGTAGCGCGCCGGATCGTCGTCGAACTCGAGCTTGCAGCCCTTGCCGCAGAAGAGGTACCGGGTTTCGTGGTACCTGCTGTGCAGCCCGCTGGCCTGTGCGGCGTCGGGGTCGACTGCCATCCCGCAAACCGGGTCGATCGCCGGCTCGGCGTGGCCCTCGAGCGCGCTGCGGTCGGACGCTTCGCTCTCGGATTCCGGCCCATGAACACTGGGTCCGATGAGCCATGCAGCTTCGAGTCGCTCGCCCCAGGGTGAATCGAAGGCTTGAGTTTCTGGCCGGAAGCCGGCCCGAGGCGCAAGGCTGGCGGACGCACGCACCCCCACGGCAAACTGATTGCCGCAGCAGCATCCTTCCTCGACGGAGTCGCTGGCGCGCGCATATTCGACGCTCGGGTGACACCCGCAGGGACAGGCATATCCGGCGCGGACGCCTTCGGCGGTTGCTTCCACCGTCAGTTTCACGTCTAGGACCTCATCGTGCGTTCGAACTCATAACGATACTCCCTGGGAGTATAGCGCTCCGGGCTGGCAGGCGCTGCTAGAGGTCCCGTCGGCGGACACGGTGGCGGAGAAGCGGTCCATTCTCCGCGGCGAGGGACCGTACTTCGTGCCGGCAGCCTTGATCCCGAGGCGGTCGAACCGTGACCCGCGGCAGTGGTCGAGCTGGCACCAGGGCGGCCCGACTTGGCACGGCTGCCGATCGACTGACGCTCCGCTACGCTTGCGTCGTTGTGAGCACTGCATCCACCACGCCCGATACTGGGTCCGTACCACTACCGGCTGACGATGCCGAGCTCTTCGATCTGGACATCCGTGGCCTGCGCCGACGGTGGGCCGACGCGGCCGCACGGGGACCGATCGGTGCCCAGGCGATGGCCGGCGCGGACCTTCGGGCGCAGGCGTTCGGGGTGCCCGGTGAGCGCCTCATGGAACACGCCGGCACCGCAGTCGCGGCCGCGGCCATGGCTCTTGCCGAGGCGACCGGTCGTCGCGGGCGAGGCCCGGTTCTGGTCCTGTGCGGACCGGGAAACAACGGCGGCGACGGATTCGTCGCGGCCCGACATCTCGCCCAGCGCGGGATCGACGTGATCGCGGCACTGGTCGCGCCCGCGGCACGCCCTCGAACAGCGGAAGCGGCCAGGAACTGGGACCGGCTGGGGTCGGAGGCCCGCGTGACTCGTGTCCACACCGCTGCTCCGCGCGAATTGACGATCCTGGGGGCCGACGTGGATCAGGCCTCGATCGTCATCGATGCTCTCCTCGGATCGGGTGTCGAGGGGGCCCTGCGCGAACCGATCCGGGGTGCGGTTGAGTTGATCGCCCGGGCCCGGGCCGCGGGTGTTCCGGTCGTGGCTGTTGATTCGCCGACCGCCGTCGATCTCTCGTCCGGCGACCCGTCGGATCCGGTCGTCCAGGCAGATCTGACGGTCACGTTCCATCGTCCCAAGACCGGACTCCGGACGCGACGCGGAGCGGCCCTCGCCGGAAAGGTGCTCGTCGCTCCGATCGGGATCCCCCCGGAGGCGGATCGTGGTTGAGAACGCCCAACCGGGACTGCGCCAGGTGGCGCTCGTGGCTGTCGCGGCAGTTGTCGTGGTGCTCGGGGCCGCAGTCGCCACCGGCCTGCTGCCCGAACCCGTGCAGCGGCTGGTATTCCACGCCCCGCTGGCGATCATTGTGCTGATCGCGGGCACCTCGTACGTGCTCTGGCGTGTCGCGTCGCGTCGCCCGCCGGAGGACCAGGGATGACGACCGGCTGGCCCGTCCAGGCATCTGCCCTCGAGACTCGTGCCGCAACCATTGCCCGACTGGGATCCGAGACGTACGACGTGCTGATCGTCGGCGGGGGGATCGTGGGAGCCGGTGCGCTGCTCGATGCCACGAGCCGCGGCCTTCACGCTGCCCTGATCGAGCAGTCGGACATCGCCGCGGGAACCTCCGGGCGATCGTCGCGCCTGATCCACGGCGGACTTCGCTACCTCGAGCAGCTCCACTTCGGCCTCGTCGCCGAGGCGCTCGAGGAGCGCGCCCGCCTGATCCGGCTGGCTCCGCATCTCGTGAAGCTCGAGCCGTTCCTCTTCCCGATCTACGGCTGGCCGCTCGTTCATCAGGGCTTCTACGGGGCGGGAATCTTCCTGTACGACATCCTCGGATCGAGGCAGGGTGCGGGTTTCGCCCGGCACATGCGACCGGCCGCGGCGCGCGAATTCGCGCCGCAGCTCCGACCCGAGGGGCTCCAGGCCGGGATCCTCTATCACGATGGAGTGGAGGACGATGCCCGGCTGACCCTCGCCGTCCTGCGTACGGCCGTTGGGCAGGGCGCGGTCGCGGCCACCCGCGTCCGGGCCGAGGCGCCACTGATCGATGGCGGCAAGGCGATCGGCGTTCGGGCGACGGACCTCGCAGATGGCCGGGAACTGGAGATCCGGGCGACCAGGATCATTGACGCGACCGGTGTCTGGGCGGCCTATCCGGACCAGCGATTCGCCCCGGTCCCGGGCGCTGGGCGCGTCGTCCCGAGTCGCGGGGCACACATCGTGATCCGGCGAGACCGGATGCAGCTGGCCGGCGGCATGACGCTCCGGATCCCCGGCCGGGTGGTATTCATCATTCCCTGGCCCAACCACTGGCTGATCGGCACCACGGATCACCAGGACGAACGCCCGCCGTCTCATCCGACGGCACTAGACGAGGACGTTGACGAGCTCCTCGGGGTCGTGAATCACCGGATGACCCTCGGCTTGTCCCGGGACGACATTCTCGGGACCTACGCGGGCCTGCGGCCGCTGGTCGGAGAGGTCGGTGGTTCCACGGTCAAGGCATCCCGCGAGCACAAGGTCACCACCGGCCCGACCGGAGTGGTCCGGATCGGCGGCGGCAAGTACACGACCTACCGGGTCATGGCCCGCGACACCATCGATGCAGCCCTCGGCACGGCCGGGGCCAGGGCCCGTCCATCCGGGACACATGAACTGCCCCTGGTCGGCGCCGCGTCCGTGGTCGACCTGTCGGTCCTCGCGGCCCGGCTCGAACGTGAAGCCGGTCTATCGGCGACGCTCGTCCGCCGCCTCGTGGATCGCCACGGAACGGAGGCCCAGGACGTGGTGGCATACGGACGCGAGCGCGGCCTGTTGCGCCAACTCGGATCCGAGACGGAGCACCTCGAGGCTGAGGTGCCGTGGGCGGTGACCCGTGAATTGGCAGCGTCACTCGATGACGTCCTGAGTCGTCGGATGCGCCTGACCCAGGAGCTAACTGATCGAGGCGCTTCGATCGCTCCGCGTGTCGCCGAGCTCGTTGGTGCGGAGCTTGGCTGGGACTCGGAACGGCAATCGGCGGCAGTCACCGAGTTCCTCGACGTGGCCCGCCTCGAGTACGGCGTCCCGGGTCGGTAGGGCGCCATGGCCGGCGACCGCCTGGTCCTTGCCCTCGACCAGGGAACCACGTCGTCCCGGGCGATCGCCTTCGGTCACGATGGTCGACCGGTCGCGAGCGCCCAGATACCGTTCGAGCAGCGGTACCCCTCGCCGGGGCACGTGACCCATGACCCCGAGGCGATCTGGAGTTCGCAGCTGGACGCTGCGAGACAGGTCATCGCCGAGGTCGGAGGGCCCGATCGGATCGAGGCCTTCGGGATCACGAACCAGCGTGAGACCACGCTGGTCTGGGATCGTGCCACGGGGCGTCCGGTCGCCGACGCCATCGTCTGGCAGAGCCGGATCACGGCACCCGCCTGTGAAGCGCTGCGCGCCAGAGGCCTCGAACCCGCGTTCCGTGACCGAACCGGGCTGCCCCTCGATGCCTACTTCTCGGGACCCAAGATCGCTCACGTCATCGATGCCGAGCCCGGTCTTCGGGACCGGGCGGAGCGGGGCGAGCTGGTCTTCGGTACGGTCGACTCGTTCCTCGTCTGGCGATTGACCGGCGGCCGCGAGCACGTCACGGACGTCTCCAATGCGAGCCGGACGCTGCTCTTCGATATCCATCGCCTGGCCTGGGATCCGGAACTGGCCGGCCACGTCGGCGTCCCGGTGGCCATGCTGCCACGGGTCGTGCCGACGTCGGGCATCGTGGCCGAGACGGATCCGGAGCTGTTCGGCAAGCCGATCCGGATCGCCTCGCTCGCCGGCGACCAGCAGGCGGCGACGTTCGGGCAGGCCTGCTTCGAGCCGGGTCAGGCGAAGACCACCTACGGTACCGGCGCATTCCTGCTGCTGAACACGGGCGAGGTCCCCATCGCATCGACGAACCGCCTGCTGACGACGATTGCATGGCAGCTCGCACCCGGAGGCCCCGTGACATATGCGCTCGAGGGCTCGGTGTTCGTCGCGGGCGCCGCGGTCCAGTGGCTTCGTGACGGCCTCCGTGCCATCGAATCGTCAGCGGAGATCGAAGCGCTGGCCGCGCAGGTGCCTGATTCGGGCGGGGTCGTTGTCGTGCCGGCCTTCACCGGTCTCGGTGCTCCGTACTGGGATCCTGATGCGAGAGGCGCGATCTTCGGGATCACCCGCGGAACCGGGCTCCCCGAAATTGCCCGGGCAACCCTCGATTCGATCGTCCAGCAGGTCGCCGACGTGGTCGATGCCATGGCCGCCGATACGAGCCACGAACTCAGCGCGATGCGGGTCGATGGGGGGGCGGCCGCCAACAATTCGATGCTCCAGGCCCAGGCGGACCTGCTCGATATCACCGTCGAGCGACCCGAGGTAAGCGAGACGACCGCGCTTGGCGCTGCCTACCTGGCCGGGCTGGCGACCGGGTACTGGTCGGGCCTCGACGAGATCCGTGCGAACTGGGCCCTCGATCGGCGCTTCGAGCCGAACATGACCTCCCAGGATCGGGCGCGGTCGCGTCAGGGCTGGGCTCGTGCGATTGCCTGCGTTCAAGGCTGGGCAAGCACGACCTGACATCGCCAAGTGCGGTTCCGCAAAATCGGGACTAGGCAGGTTGGCCGATACCGTTTATGCTGCGCGCGCCCAATGTTACGGCACGGTCCGTGACTGCATACGCGTAGACGACCTCGAACCGGACTCCTCTCACGGCTGACGCGAGAACCCGAACGGCATCGCGGCGGCTACCGAGAGGAGTTCTCGTTTGTACAACGATAAGAATCTGACCTGCGCGGATTGCGGACAGGAGTTCGTCTTCACCGCTTCCGAGCAGGACTTTTACGCACAGCGTGGTTTTACCGAACCACGCCGCTGCGCTTCCTGCCGAGCCAGCCGCAAGGCTGCTCGCGGGTCGAGCGGCGCGGGCTACGGCTCGGGTAGCGATTACGGCTCGTCCGGCAGCTATTCGGCTGGCGGCAGCTACAGCGCCGGTGGCGGCGGTGGTTACGGGGGCGGCAACGGTGGCGGTGGCGGTGGCTACGGCGACCGCGACCGCGGCACCCGTGAGATGTTCGCGGCAACCTGCTCGAACTGCGGCAACGAGGCCAAGGTCCCGTTCCGCCCGACCAGCGGCAAGCCGGTTTACTGCTCCGATTGTTTCCGGACGATGCGGGGCTAGCCTCTCCTCTCGGCACGCAGGTCCACAGGGGACCTGCGAGAAACCAGAGTTCCAGT
>JBDSJV010000194.1:0-3409 GCA_039917225.1 Candidatus Limnocylindrales bacterium | reverse complement strand
TGACCCGCTCTCCAGGGTCAGCGATCGACAGGTAGATCGAGGCGTCCGCCCCATTCGGACCAGCCACCGTCATAGACGGCCACGTCTTCGTAGCCCAGCAGCTCCAGGACGAACGCGAGCTTGGCCGCAGCCACGCCGGATCCGTCGTAGGTGACGATTCGGCGACCCCTTGCCACGTTCGCCTTGAGTAGCATCTCCCTCAGCACCGCGGCGTCGCGGAGTCGCTGCGTCCCCGGCAGATGCATTGCCCCGACGGGGACGTTGACGGCGCCCGGGATATGGCCGAGGCGGACGGAGTTGCCCTCGAACCCGCGGAACTCGGCAGCGGCGCGGGCATCGAGGAGCAGGACATCGGACGAACCGAGCGCGGCTCGCACGTCGGAGGTGGTCATCCGCAGACGCGGGTTGGCTCGCGGCGTGAAGGTGGCCGCCGGCTGATCATCGATCGCGTTCGAGACCGGTCGTCGATCTGCCAGCCAGGCTGGCAGCCCACCGTCCAGGATCCGGGCTGATTCGTACCCGTAGACCCGAAGGCTCCACCAGACCCGCGCCGCATAAAGACTCAGCGTGTCGTCGTAGATGACCAGGCTCGTTCCATCGCCGATGCCGGCCTCGCCGAGGACGCTCGCCACGCGATCCGGCCCCGCGAGCAGCAGGCCTCCGGTCTCGGGCGAGACCTCGATCAGGTCGGTCCGCCAGTTGACATACGAGGCCCGCGGGATGTGACTCAAGCCAAAGGTCGCGGCGCCCGACCCGTCCGGTCGCCAGCGCACGTCGAGGACGCGCAGGTCCGGCCGTCCGAGCTGTTCGCTCAGCCACTCGGGCGTGGCGATGAGATCGGGCCGCGTCAGCGCGGCCATGCGACGATCGATCCAGGCGTGGTTGGGGAGTGGGGCATGGCCGGTATCATACGTCCGTGATCTCCCCGTTCATGTCGGACGAGCAGAAGTTCGATGCCGTCCGAGCGGCCCTGCCCTCGCTCGCGGCCGGGATGCAGCTCAACACGGGCTCGGTCGGCCCGCTTCCCGCCGAGGTCAGCGCGGTCATGACCGAGCTCGCGGAGTACGAGCGGACCATCGGGCGGAGTCACCGCGACTACTACCTCGAGATGCTCGACCGGATGAACGAGGCGCGGGCCGGCGTGGCCGCCGTGCTCGGCGCCGAGCTCGAGGACGTGGCGCTCACCCATGCGACGACGGACGGCATGAACCTCGCGGCCTGGGGCATCGACTGGCGACCCGGGGACGTCGCCGTCACATCCAGCCACGAGCACGCGGGCGGCATCGGGCCGCTCTACTCGATCCGCGAGCGGCTGGGCGTGGACGTCCGCATTGCCGACGTCGGCGACGGTGGTGATGACGAGGTCACGATGCGGGCACTGGATCGGGCCATCACGCCCGGAACTCGTCTCGTCTCGATCTCGCACGTCCTGTGGTCAACGGGTGCCGTACTGCCGATCCGCCGGATCGTCGAACTGGCGCATGATCGGGGGGCGCTGGTCGCCGTCGACGGAGCCCAGGCAGCCGGCGCGATCCCGTTCACGGTCACCGACCTCGGCGCCGATGCCTATGCGCTGCCGGCCCAGAAGTGGCTCCTCGGACCGGAGGGCATGGGGGCCCTGTGGGTGTCGCCGGCTGCGGCGGATCGCCTGCGGCCGTCGTTCGCCGGCCATTTCGGCCTCGAAACCTACGACTCGCGCGGCGCTGTTGCCTGGTTCGCGGATGCGCGCCGGTTCGAGTCGTCCGACTACCATCGACCCTCGATTGCCGGCTTCGCCCGGGCACTGAGCTGGCTGTCCATGTACGTCGGGCTCGACTACGTCTGGTCGCGTGGCCCGAGCATGGCTCGGCGGGCAGCCGATGCCCTCGCTTCCGTCGAAGGAGTCGAATTGTTGACGCCCCGCCACCAGATGGCCACGCTCGTGACGTTCCGGATCCGGAACTGGGGCGCCGAGGCCGCGCTGGACGAACTTGCCACCCGGACGTCGGCGATCGCCCGGACGGTCACGAGCCTGGACGCGCTGCGCATCAGCGTCGGCTTCTTCAACTCCGAGGCGGAGATCGAGCGGTTCGTGGACGGCGTCCGGCTCCTCGCCGATCATGATCCCGGATCGCTGCCTCCGCGCCGGACGCTCCCGATCTTCGGACCGTCATGACGGGCGATCCGCGCCCGAGGTCCTGGTTGGAGATTCGCTGGCGCCAGTTCCGAAACGCTCCACGGCCGGTCTTTCGGGCCGTCATGGCCAACCTGGTGGTGGCCGGGATCCTCGGCGTGGTCTATCTCGCCTACGACGTGTCCCTGTCGCGGGGTGCGCAACTCCCGGGTGGGGATCTCCGGACCGCCTTCGTCGTGATCGATGTCGTGACCGTCGTCGTGGTCGGGAGCATCATCACCTACTTCATCGTCCCGCTTCCGCGAGGGTCCAGCCTGGAACCCCGGAGGACGGCCTGGAGCGCTGCCCTCGGCTTCTTCGCCGCCGTGCCGATCGCCTACCTGGTGCTGGTCGTGGCGGTTCAGATCCTCCGTCCCCTGCTCGTCTGAGCCGGGCGGCGATCTTCCCGTCAGGTCGGGATGACATCCGAGGGCCGGGACGGGTATCGTTCGGCTCGCGAGTTCCGACCACCCGATCAGTGAAAGGTCGACGTACGAGCGTGGACGAACACCATCACGTCGCACTGCCGAAGCTCTATGGCGCGCCCGCGTACGCCCGGCCATCTGTTCCGCACGCGCAGATCGAGCGTCCATTCGATCCTGACGATCTGCCGCTTGCGAATGCGATGAGCGAAGAGGACCTCGAGGTCCTGGAGCAGGCGGCTGCGTTGGAGCACGAAGAACCCGGTCCAGCTCCGGCGCCGGAACTGACACCCCGGCCGTTCAGCGTCCGGGCGATCACAGAACGGCTCGGGGCGAGGCGCGGCTGAGGCCGCAGACGGCACACCCCGATCCCGGGCTGTCCGGGGCCGGTGTAGGATCGCGGCGGGGGCGTAGCTCAGTCGGTTAGAGCGTCCGGCTTATATCCGGATGGTCCCTGGTTCGAGTCCAGGCGCCCCTACCACCACCGTCGTCCCTTGCCCCGGGCGTGCGACCAGTTGGTCCAGCTGAGTCAGGTAGCGGCGCGGAGCAGACCGACCACGCGCTCACGACGATCGCGGTCGAACGAACGCTGGGTCGGGAGCGAGGCCAGCCAGGCTGCGATCTGATCCTCGGAGATGACGGCGCACCCGCCGGTCCGTGGGATGGCGAGATCCCTTGAGACAACGGCCGCGTGGACCTTGACCACGTGTTCGGAATCCTCTCCAGCGAGCCAGGCTCGGACGCGATCGGCGTCGCGGGTGGTGCGTTCGAGTGGGTTGTCGACGGTCTCGACATGCCCGTCCTTCTTCCGGACGTCCCAGCTCCGGGGTCCCCG
>JBDSJV010000193.1:0-3631 GCA_039917225.1 Candidatus Limnocylindrales bacterium | reverse complement strand
GGCGAGTTGAACGAGAAGCTCCTGGGCTCGAGCTCGTCGATCGTCGTTCCGTCGTACGGACACGAGTAGCGCTCGGAGAAGCGGCGCTCCTCGAAGTCGGGCGGCGCATCCTCGCGCGGGGCCGGCGCGATCAGCACGACGCCCTCGCCAAGTCGCAGGGCCGTCTCGATCGAGTCGGCAAGCCGCGGCGAATCAGGGTCATCGAGGGCCTCGCCGGTCGCTGGGTCAATCGGGCGGCCCGTTGCGTCGCGGGCCCAGTCCTCGGGCGCCTCCGCCCGGCGGACGACGAAGCGATCAACGACGACCTCGATCGTGTGGCGCTTGTATTTGTCGAGGGTCGGCGCCTCGGCCAGGTCGTAGGTGGTGCCGTCCACCCGGATCCGGACGAAGCCCTGCTTGCGGGCGGCCTCGAAAACCCGGTCTCCCTCGGTCTTGCGGTCCTTGATCAGCGGTCCGAGTACCAGCAGGCGGCTGCCCTCCGGCATGGCCAGGACCTGGTCCACGATCTGCTGGACGGTCTGGCGCTCGATCTCGCGGCCGCAGACGGGACAGTGCGGGTGGCCGATCCGCGCGAAGAGCAGGCGGAGGTGGTCGTAGATCTCGGTGACCGTACCGACGGTCGAGCGCGGGTTGCGGCTGGCGCCCTTCTGGTCGATGGAAATGGCCGGCGAGAGCCCGTCGATCTGGTCGACATCGGGCTTCTCCATCTGGCCCAGGAACTGCCGGGCGTAGGCGGACAGGCTCTCGACGTAACGACGCTGGCCCTCGGCGTAGATCGTGTCGAAGGCAAGGCTCGATTTGCCACTCCCGGACAGGCCGGTGATCACGACCAGGCGATCACGCGGGAAATCGAGGGTGACGTTCTTGAGGTTATGTTCGCGCGCGCCGCGAACCACGATCCGATCGAGGGGCACCCGAGCAGTGTAGCGGAACCACACGAAACCGAACAGGTGTTCACTACAAGGTCGTGCGGCACGGCGCTGATTGCGGCACGGCGCTGATTGCGGCCCGGCGCCTCGTGCGGCCCGGCGCCTCGTGCGGCCCGGGAACAACTCGACCACCGATGCCGCTATCGCCCGGCGCGCGCTGACGGACCACAGGCTCCCAATGGAACTTGACGGCCGTCCGTTCCGCTACCGGCACAGTTCGGCCGTCAGATGGAGCTCGAACCGGCCACGGTGTGTGTCGCCGTGGCCACTGGCGGGCGGCTTTGGCCGAGTGGCCTGCTGGGAGAACACTCGGCCGGCGGGGCACTCGGCCGGCGGAGCACTCCCTCTGCCAGCGACGTCCTGGGCCGCGAGGATCGAACTGATCGGCTCCGCATCCATCGCTGCTATGCGGGCCTCGACCACCTCGTGATCCTCCTCGGGGCGACCGAGCAGTTCGCGGAGTGCCCGGTGCCGCACTGCCGGCGCGGCACGGTCCAGTAGCCACGGAAGTGGATCAGCGTTCAGTCGGTCGCGCCAGTCGGCCATCGCCCAATCCTGACGCACCCGCGGCCTGACGGCCAGAGCCGACCGGCCGCGGATTCCCTTGCCGTCGGATCCCCTCGCCCGAGCCCTGGCGTCCGGCCCGGCGCCGCGCGCGGCGATCACACCACGATCACGCACGTGGGCGGGTGCTCACCTGCGTCGAGCGCTGCCATCACACGGCTTGGCCCCAGTCGCGGAAGATCGGGGAACAGGCCCGGGCTCGACGCGAGGACCCGGCGATTGCCGTGGGTGTCCGCCACGATCAGGACGAACTCGTCGGTCGGGTCGTCGCGACGCTTGAGGGCGAGGCGACGTTCCAGCGCCTGGCCGTCGCGGAGACGCATCTCAAGTTCGACGGCAGTTCGCCTGCCAGCGCCTGTGATCATCGCGTCCCAGGCCCGCAGTTCGGAGTGGAGTGGCTGCGCCGGAAGCGGAACCTCGGTCCGATATCGAAGTGGCGGTCGGACGTGCTCGAGAACGCGTGACAGTCGGCTGGAATGTGCCCCGTCCCGGAGCGGCCCTTGTCCTGGATAGAGCCGAACTGACAGATCGAGGCCCAGGACACCGGCAAGCCGCGATGCTTCCACGATCGACAGGGTCGTCACCTTGGCACCCTCGATCCTCGAATACCTCGAGCGTGATATCCCGACGGCCGACGACACTCGGTCCTGACTCCAGCCCGCGGCGATCCTTGCCTCTCGATACTCGTCCCCCAAGGTGCCGCAGGCACGGAGTCCCCGGCGCGTGGCCCGATCAACAGCGCGCTCGACAGAGGGCATGCGCCGATCATCGGCCGTCCGGGTTACCTCGCGATCACCAGCCTCTCGAGCCTCCGCTCCTTGGCCCTCTGTGCTGCTCGGGAACAACTCGACTACAGGGGTCGCTTGGCTGGGGCGCGCGTTGCCGGCCGGGCGGGCCTCGATGCCGCATGACGGCCGTTCGTTTCGCTACCGACACGGTCCAGCCACGAACTGAAGGTGGAACGGGCCCCGGCGGGTGTCATGGTGTCGATCCGGGCATGGTCCTGGTCGAGTGGTGCTCCCACAGCACATTCGGCCCTCGGCCGGCGGGCTCAGCCCTCGGCCGGCGGGCCAAGCGGCCCTCGGCCGGCGGCGGCTCCCGTCCCCCAGCGCCTAGCGTCGCCTCGTCGGCCGTGCCCCGGTGCGCTTGCGGATGTTCGGGGTTACGGACCGATCCCATGTTGGCCGATCAAGCCGACGGGCTACCGCCCCAGCCGGATCCTCGTGCTCGTCGCGGATCCCGGGGAGCCAGTCGGCGGCCGTCCCGAGCGAGCCGCCGTCCTCGCCGTCCGCGTCGGACCCGCCGTCCGCGTCGGACCTGCCGCCCGCCTCGTCGTCCACACCACCGCCCGGGTCCACGCCGGCCGGCAGCACCATGACCGAGGAGACCTCGAAGGCTGGGCCAAGCGGTTCTTCCGGCACCCCTGGGCGACGATGGGACGCCGGGCGAGCCTTGCCCGCGACCTCGGCGGCCCGCGCCACGACCGCGGACTGGTCCTCGTTGAGGACCCGGAACCGGATCTGCTGGATCTCGTCCCGCAGGGCAGCCGCGCGTTCGAACTCGAGCTCCTTGGCGGCGGCCCGCATCTCGGTCTCCATCCGCTTGACCAACTCCTCGACCTTACGATTGTCCATCTGGACGAGCCGGGCATCGCGGGCCTCGCGCTCGGATGCGTAGACCACCGTCCCCTCGGCAACGGAACGGAGCTGGTCGTTGAGATCCCGGATGCCGTTGACGATGGTTCGCGGCTCGATGCCGTGCTCCGTGTTGTATCGCTCCTGGACGGCCCGCCGCCGATTGGTCTCGTCGATCGCGACGCGCATCGACTCCGTGATTCGGTCCGCGTACATGACCACCTCGCCGCCGATGTTCCGGGCCGCCCGGCCGGTCATCTGGATCAGCGACCACGCACTGCGCAGGAAACCCTCCTTGTCGGCGTCGAGAATCGCCACGAGGGTGACCTCGGGCAGATCGATCCCCTCGCGCAGGAGGTTGATCCCGACGAGGACGTCGTACACGCCCAGGCGAAGATCGCGCAGGATCGCGACACGCTCGAGCGTGTCCACCTCGGCATGCAGGTACTGAACCTTGACGCCAAGCTCGCGCAGGTAGTCCGCGAGGTCCTCAGCCATTCGCTT
>JBDSJV010000192.1:0-8463 GCA_039917225.1 Candidatus Limnocylindrales bacterium | reverse complement strand
GCCGATCAACAGGTAGCCGATGATATCGCCGTAATCATCACGCAGCGCCGTGATCGAGGACCTGGCGTTCGCGCCCGGGGGTCCCGGGAAGCGGGACCAGCCAGTAGCCCAGATCCTCGCCTGTCGGGTCCGTCCGGGCAAGCAGCGCACGCCTATCGCCGGTGACGAAGGCGGGCGCGGACTCAGCTCGACCATCGTCCCTGGTAAGCCGCTGGCGCCCCGATCCGTCAATCGCCATGACCCAGACCGATCCACCTGATGCGTAGAGCAGGCGCCCACCGTCGGTCGAGCCATCGAAACTGCTGACATGGTCAAGCTCGGTCGTCACCGCCCGCTGGTTGGTGCCATCCGGGTTCATGACCCAGACGTTCCTGATCCCCCCACGGTCACTCAGAAACCCGATCTGGTTCTGCCCCGAGGACGGCGGAGAACCGGTGGTGAAACTCCAGGTTCGTGCGCCGTTGACCGCTCCCGGGTCACCGAGGCGCGTCACGACCGGGTCGAGCGAGAGCGTGTACGTGGTATGGGACGCCAACGGAAACGCCGGGGTGAAGACGAGCGCATTCGGCGGAGCCGTGTCAGCGCCTGCCGTCACGCTGCCGAGGTACCCGGGCAGGGCCACCACGCGTACTCCGCCCGCGACGTCCGGCGTGACGCGGAGCGCCCCCCGGACCGAGTCCGGATCGATCGGGCCGTCGAATCGCACCGCGATGGACGTGCCGACCCCGATACCGGCAACCCCGTCTGCGGGGATCACCTGCGAGACACCGAGGTCGGTGCCCACCGTCGTGAAGGTGACCACGAACGGCGCCCCGAGGCGGCTGCCGCCGGTGTCCGCCGCCGACGCGCCAACAGTCAGGTGGTACGTCAGGGCCAGGCGCAGCCCACCATCGAACTGGAGCGTGACCACGGACCCGCGCCATGTCGCCGATACCGGACCGACAGGATCCAGGGTGATGGCGGCCTCGACCGAGGCCGTGTCCATGAGCCGGTCGAAGACGAGCTCGACCGTGCCATCCAGGGGCACGCCCGTTGCACCATCGGCCGGGGCAGCGCGCAGCACGACCGGAGGTCCGACCGTTACGAACGACCACGCCTCGAAGCCAACCAGATCGACGTTGCCCTCGAGATCCTCGGATCCAGGGGCGATCGTGATCGTGAACGAGGTGTTCGAAGGCAGCTTCCGGGATGGCGTGAAGATCGCCGTCGACCCGTTCCAGACGAAGGTGCCATCGACCGGGGGGTCGATGTGGAATCGAGGTTCCGCGGTCTCCGGCCGGACAGGCTCGCTGAACTCGATATCGATCGCCGTCAGAGTCTGGGCGATCTGTGGATCGCCGGCCGTTGCACTCAGCCTGATGGCCTGCACGACTGGCGGGCGCCGATCGACGGTCGTCGCATTGATCAGCACGAAGCCCAGCGCCGCCAGCGCTACCGAGGCGCTGATGACAGAGATCAGGCGCCGCATCCGAAGCTCCCGCTGATGAGCCCTGCTCGAGGGCGACGCGAGAGCCCAGCCCCTATACTCCCGGTCCTGTGAGTCAACGTCCCGCCTTTGGTTGCCTTGTCGAGGTTCTCGAGACCCTCGTCCTGACCGTCGTTATCTTCTTCGGGATCCAGGCATTCGTCGCGCAACCGTACAAGGTGCAGCAGGGCTCCATGGAGAACACGCTTCTCCCTGACCAGTACGTGCTCGTCGACAAGCTCTCTCCGCACTGGGATACGTACTCCTATGGCGACATCGTCGTCTTTCGCCCGCCGGCGAGCTGGAGTGGCGGCTCCGAGGTCCCCTTCATCAAGCGAGTCATCGGTCTCGCAGGTGACACGGTCGAGCTCGGCGATGGCGTGGTCCACGTCAACGGCGTCGTGCTCGATGAGCCGTACATCTTCACGTTAGCCGACGGCGCCCAGCAACAGAGTCACCCGACCCCCGGCGGGGCCACGCGCTGGGTCGTGCCCACGGGCGAGCTGTTCGTGATGGGTGACCATCGAGAGGACTCGGCTGACTCGAGGAACTTCGGTCCGATCGAGACGTCCAATGTCATCGGTCGCGCCTGGCTGCGCTACTGGCCATTCGACCGGCTGGGGGTCCTTCCGGTGCCGGAGCACCAGGAGCTGGCCTCGCCGGCTCCCTAGGCCTCAGAGCATGAACCCGCTCGTCACCCTGGTCGCCCTCGTTGTGACCGCCGGCGCGGTCCTGGCCGTTTCATCAGGCAACGGGCGCACCGCACTCCTCGGGCTGGCAATCGCAGTGGCGGCGGCCCCGTTCATCGACGATCCGTTCCCTCAGCCGGCGATCCTCGCGATGCGGGTGGTTGGCGCAGCGCTCGCCGCCTACCTGTTGCGCTCGGCGGTGGCAGCCGCTAGCCCGACATCCGTCGACCAGCGCCAGGCGGCGGTCCGCGGGGGGTCGCGCCTCGGCTGGCCGGCCGAGGCCCTCATGGCGCTGGCCGCCTGGCTGGTGGCGATCGTGCTGTCGGCCAATCTCGCAGCCCTCCAGCCAACGGGCGCCGTTGGGTCCGCGACGGATCTCCTGGCGATGCTTGGGCCGGCCGGTGTCACGACTGCGGCCGGACTGGCCTCGATCGCAGTCGGTCTCGTGCCCGCCCTGGCAGGCCGGGATGCGCTTCGTACGGCGGCGGGGTCATTGATCCTGGTCCAGGGCGCCCTCATCTTCCGGTCGGGCATCGCTGGAGCGCCGAGTGACCTCGAGCAGATCGCCGGAGTCGCACTCTTCGTGGCGACTGCGGTGGCCGGTGCGGTGCTGATCGGCATCGAGGATCGGCCGGAGTCGGCATCCGTCTCCACTGCCCGAGAGCCCGCAACTCGCCGGACGCCCCTTCGCCGCCGAGTCGACGCATGAGCGTCCTGCTCCTGGCAGCGCTGGCGCTGCCAGGCGGTGTGGCGACGACGCTGCTGGTTCGGCGGGGCGGCCTCGCCTTTGCGGTCGGGCTGGCAACGGCGACGGCCACCGTCGTGGCAGCTGCCTCCATCAATGCCGCCGACGTCGTCCCCCTGGCCGGCTCGCTGATCGGCGGATCCGATGGCCTCCGCACTGTGGCCGTCGCGTGGGCCGCCTCGACCCTCCTGTTCGGCCTCATCGACCTGCTGATCGGCGACGGACCCACGGTCCTCGGTCCCGCGCTCGTAGGCCTCGCGTTCGGTGCGATGGGCCTTGCGGTGCCTGATCCCGGAATCGGAGTGGCCCTCATCACCGCCGGCGCCATGCTCACGGCCGTCGTACCGCTGGTCGGTCGAATCGAGGTCCGCGAGGCCGCCCCGCGCCTCGGTCTGCGGACACTTCGACCGGTCCTCGCCGCGGGGCTGATCGGCCTGCTGGTGGTGGCCTGGGGTGCGTCGCCGGTGGGACCGCTGGGCGCAGCCGGGCCGCTGGATCAGATCGACCCTGGTCTGGAACAGGCAATGGGCCTGGCACTCCTCGGGCTGGCGCTCGCCGTCACGATCCGGCTCGGGGCCATCCCGATCCATATCTGGGCCGCACGGTACGCGGAGGCCATGCCAGCATCGGCGGTCCCGCCAATGCTCGGCTGGGGCGCGGGGGCATTCGTCATCGTGGCCCTTGGCTGGGTCGACGTCACGATCGCACCGTTGGGTGCGCAGCTGGGCACGGAACATGCGGCCATCGCCCTGCTGGCAGCCACGAGCATCGTCCTCGGCGGAGTCGCGGCAATCCTCCACGACGACCTCGATCACGTCCTCGCCTACGCCATCGTCCAGGACGCCGGGGTTGCGCTACTCGCCTTTGCGGCCAGCGGTTCCACGGTCACGCCGGCCGGACGCGACTGGATCATTGCCGCCGTCGGGGTGAAGGCGGGCCTTGCGGCCTGGGTCCTCGTGACCCGCGCAACGTTCGGCGTGAGCCGCCGGGCCGAGCTCCGCGGCTGGATGCGCCGCGCGCCCATCCTCGGTATCGCGTTCACGCTGGTGATCGTCGGAGCTGTCGGGCTGCCGACGTTCGCCGGGTTCGAGGCGCGGACGACGCTGATCTGGCTGGCCCTGCCGGGGCCGGTCGCCATCGCCGTGTTGATCGCGGCGTTTGCGCCGTTGATCTTCCTGGGTCGCCTGGTCGTCGACGGACTGGGCGTCATGAGCGGTCATGTCCGATCGGCTCCCGGGGTCGACGTGGTGTTCGGCTGGGCCACGACCGGCGGCTGGGAAGGCGACCGCGCGCTGTGGCGAGCCGTCCCGGTCGCCGTGCTGGCAAACCGGCTGCCACTCGCCGCCGGAGCAGCCGTGCTCGTTGCCGCGGTCGGGCTTTCAGTCGCGATCGGCGGCATGGGTTGAACTTGCAGCGCGGAACGCTAGATCAGCGCGAGGGGCCCGGCGGTGCCGGGTCTCGCGGCGTCAGTCGGCCGGTGCGAGTACCCAGCGGTCGATGTCGCGCCCGTATTCGAGCAGCTCTTCGGCCCTGAACCACATCGCAACCTCGTCCGTGGCGTTTTCGGCGCTGTCCGAGGCGTGAACGAGGTTCTGTGCGGTCTCGAGCGCGAAGTCCCCACGGATCGTGCCCGGGGCCGCCTCGTTGGGACGAGTCGCGCCGTTCATGGCGCGGACGACGGCAACGGCATTCGGGCCTTCCAGGACCGCCGCAACGAGTGGCGCACTCGTGATGAAGTCCACCAGGCCCCGGAAGAAGGGCTTGGCGCTGTGAATGGCGTAGTGACGCTCGGCAAGCTCGCGGCTTACGCTCATCAACTTGAGGCCGACCAGACGCAGGCCACGCTCCTCGTAGCGCGCGAGGATCCGGCCGGCCAGCAGACGCTGGACGCCGTCCGGCTTGATGAGCACGAGGGTACGTTCAATCACGGGACGAGTTCCATCCTTTCATCGATCCTGGCGACCGGAACGATAGCAGGGCGGGCTGGCACAACCCAGTGAGTTACCGGGAGCGACGCACGCAACCGACCCGTCAGAGTGCCTCCGCATCGCTTGTCTCGAGGGCGGCGGCCGCGGCGAGGTAGGCCGCCTCTGCGTCGAGCGCTCGGCCCATGATCCGGAGCCCATCGCCCCGGATGAGGTGCGCGGCGGGCTCGCGGCGGCGCTGGAGAAGGTCCACGACCTCCGGTGCCCGCCGGGGGTCGAGGCGGAGCGTCACGGCCAGGCGGTCCAGCCCCCTCGAGCGGCGGGCCGGATCTCCGGTGTCCAGGTCATCGATGGCCCGAGCGAGGAGGTCCTGTGCGACAGGAATGAGGGGCTCAGGCCCGAAGGTCGCCCTCGCGTCCGGAGATCGCGGCCGGGTCGATTCGCGTGGCCCTCGCGCTGGCGCCTCGTCGGCCGGTTCTGCCTCGTCGGTCGGTTCCCTAGCGCCCGGCTCTTCGATTCCGTGGCCGGGGGAAGGCATCCGCCAGGGCGCGCGTTGTGGCATGCCGGCGAACAGCGTCTCCAGCTCGGCGGCCGGAAGATCCCGAAGTGTCTGAACGTGATTTCCGGCCTCGACCGTCCGACCGGCGGCGGCATCCGACTCCGCGAGGACGACACGAGCGATCGGTCGGTTGCCCCCGGCGGCAAGATGGGCGGCCGCGGCCTCGCCAGCTCGCTCGATGTCCCCTGAGCGCCATCGCAGCTCGGCCAGATCGGCCAGCCCGTCGGCGGGCAGGACGTCCCGGGAGGCCAGGGACTCCAGCTCGGCCCTCGCCAGGAGGAGAGAACCGAGCCGGACGTGAATCGCCGCGAGCCTGAGCTCGACGTCGAGGTCCGACGGGGTGGCTGCGCGGCTCATGCTGGCAGCCTGAGGCGCTTCTCCAGCCCACGAAGGTGGCGCGCGGGCGCGACCACGGCGAGCCGGAGATGGTCGTCGACGAAGAGGCTGGACGCCAGCCGGTGGATGTCACCCGCCGTCACCGCCTCGATTGCGGCCAGCGCCTCGTCGAGCGTGAGGACACGGACGTGGAGTGCCTCCTGGCCGCCGACCCAGGAGGTGAGGTGGCGCGTTTCGTCCATGCGAAGCTCCAGCCCTCCGGCCAGATAGGCCTTCGTCTTGGTCAGTTCGTGGTCGGGGATCAGCGTGTCGCGGAGCCGACCGAGCTCGACCAGGATCGCATCCAGCGCCGTCGGCAGGCGGGCCGGATCCACGCCCGCACTCACTTCGAGCGCGCCGGCGTCCGCGTACTCCACCAGCCCAGAGCTCACGTCGTAGGCCAGGGCGTCGCGATCGACGAGCGAGAGATAGAGGCGACTGCTCATGCCGTCGCCCAGTACCGCGTTGAGGACCGACAGCGTCCACGCATCGGGGTGATCGCGCGGCAGGCCAGGAACTCCTACGGTGAGCTGCGCCTGGGTCGTGTCCCGACGCCCGACGAGGACCCGCTCGCCGGCCGGAAGTGTCGGCGCTGGAACGACAGCGGCTGGCCCCGCCGACACGCCTCGGCCAAAGGCGACATCCACGAGGGCCACGACATCCTGATGGGTGATGTCGCCGGCCACGGCAACGACGGTGTTGCCCGGTTGGTATCCGGCGGCCCAGAACTCGCGGATCCTGGCCGGTACCAGGCCTCGAATGTCCTCTTCCTCACCACAGATCTCGCGACCGAGCGGGCCATCGCCGTACATGGCGCGCTGGAACAGGATCTGACAATACTCGGCGGGCTCATCGAGATAGCCGCGGATCTCCTCGACGATCACGTCCCGCTCCCGGTCGATGTCGGCGTCGGCGAGGGCCGGTCGACAGATCAGCTCACCGAGGACGTTCACGGCCCGCGCAGCCTCCCGCCGCGGGACCCGGGTCCAGTAGACCGTCGACTCGCGATCGGTCGCCGCGTTGAAGGAGCCCCCCACTCCCTCGATCGCCTCGCTCAGGGCGCGGGTCGAGGGATACGCCGCGGTACCCTTGAAGGTCAGGTGCTCGAGGAAGTGAGCAACGCCGATCTGGCCGTCTGATTCGATCCGGGAGCCGGCCAGGACGTAGGCCGCCACGGAGATCGAGCGCGACCCGGGCAGCACCGCGCTGATGACCCGTGGCCCATCGGGCAGCACCGTCCGTTCGAACATCGGCCCGATGGTACCCGCTCGACGCTGAGAAGGGCTGCTGCCCCACGAATCGAAAACGGCCGACGCCCGATGGGCGCCGGCCGCCTCGATACGGCGTCGCCGATTACTTGGGTAGGAACTGCGGGATCCAGCCCTGGAGGAAGAAGACGAGGAAACCGCCAGCCACCAGCCACATCAGCGGGTGGACGTCGCCGAACTTGCCCCGAGCGACCTTGATCAGGACCCAGCTGATGAAGCCGGCCCCGATCCCGACCGTGATGTCGTAGGTCAACGGCATCAGGATCATGGTCAGGAGGGCCGGGAAGCCTTCGTCGAGATCGGCGACGTCAATGCCCTTGACCTGCGTGAACATCAGGTAGCCCACCAGGACCAGGGCCGGCGCCGTGGCCTGGCTCGGGATGATCCCCGCGAGTGGCGCAAGGGCAATCGCGAGCAGGAACAGGACGCCGGTGACCACCGATGCGAAGCCAGTGCGGGCACCATCGGCCACGCCGGCGGCGCTCTCGATGTACGTGGTGTTCGACGAGACGCCGGCCAGGCCGCCGACCATCGCTGCGACGCTGTCAACCATCAGGACCCGGCCAACGCCGGGCACTGATCCGTCCTCATTCGCGAGCCCCGCCTCCGCGGCGACGCCAGTGACGGTGCCCATGGTGTCGAAGAAGTCGGTCAGCATGATTGCGAAGATGATCAGGATCGCGGTGAGGGGTCCGAGGACCGTGAAGGCGTTCCCGAGGTCGAACGAGCCGAGCGTCGAGAAGTTCGGCGACCACGTGAGGTTCGCTGGAACCGACGTGACCCCGGCCACGAGGGCGACGATCGTCGTCGCGATGATTGAGATCACCAGGGCGGCCCGGATCTTCATCACCCAGAGGATGATCGTGAGCGCCAGGCCGAACAGGAAGACGAACTGGGCGGTCGTCGTCGGGAAGGACGGGGCGACCAGCGTGCCGGCACACACCGGGAGTGGCACGAACGGCGAGCAGCCAGACTGGATCAGCCCGCCGTTGGCGAAGCCGATGAACAGGATGAACAAGCCAATGCCGGCTCCGATAGCCCGCTTCAGGGACAGGGGGACGGCATTCATCACCGCTTCCCGGAAGCCGACAGCCACCAGGATCACGACGACGAGGCCTTCGAGGACGATGACGCCCATCGCCCCGGCAGGCGAGAGTCCGCGAGCGGTCAGCGAGAAGGCGACGATGGCGTTGATACCGAGGCCCGCGGCCAAGGCGAACGGATAGTTGCCAATCACGCCCATGGCGATCGTCATGATGCCGGCGACCAGGGCGGTGCCCGCGGAGAGCGCGATCCGGCCGGGGTCGTCGGCCGCGAGACCAAACCCGTCGCCGAGGATGCCCGCGTTCAGGAACACGATGTAGACCATGACCATGAAGGTGGTCAGGCCAGCTCGAGTCTCCGTCGCGAGGCTGGTACTCCGCTCCGAGAATTTGA
>JBDSJV010000191.1:0-3836 GCA_039917225.1 Candidatus Limnocylindrales bacterium | reverse complement strand
CTCGCTCCGGGGTCAGGTCACGTGCATGTGCCGACGGCGGTGCCGAGAAGCGCTCGGCCGGCGTCGCCTCACTCGGTTCGCGTCGGGCCGGGAGGCGCTGCTCGGGCTCGTGCCCCGGCTGGTCGGTCATCGGGAACCTCGTCGAATCGTCATGGCGGGCTCAGATGCAGCCCGTCGGGCTCTTCGGGGGAATGATCCCCGGCTGGCCGACGGCGATCGGGAGCGGCCCGAGGGTGATCTTGGAGGTATCCAGCGAGAGCACCCCGTCCTGATCAACGGTGGCCGAGAAGCGGTCCATGCTGCGTGGCGACGGACCGTACTTGGTGCCAGCGGCCTTGATGCCGAGGCGATCGAAGCGGGAGCCATGGCAGGGGCATTCGAGCCAGAAGTTCTTGACACACGGGTTCGGCTTGCAGCCGAGGTGCGGGCAGCGCTGGTACAGCGAGCGGACGTTCAAGGCGCTGCCGTCGCCTGACTTGTCCTCGCCCGCGACGAACGCCTGGCGCGCGGGATCTATCAGCACGATGAATGCGCGAGCGTCCTGGAAGTAGCTCGGGAAGCCCTCGGCGACGGGCAGCGTCGAGTTCCTGAGCTTGACATCTTCGAACGTTCCGATCCGGACCTTGCCGCCGAAGCCGCCGCTCAGGTTGGGCCACAGGAAGTGGAGCGAACCGCCCAGCACCTCGGTGATCCAGAGGGCCATTCCGCCACCCAGGGAGAGGCGCAGCAGCCTGCGCCGCGAAATTCCCTCGACGGGATGCTGACGCATCGACTTGATGGCCTGCATGGTGATGGCCTGCGGCTTGTCCGCCGGTTCGACGTGATAGTTGCTCATCGGTGATCTGAGACCCCTGCGACTCGACTCACAGCGCGAAATGGAGCCCGTTCGTGCTGTTCTCGAAGAACGGCAGATACGGGATGACGAAGCTGTACCCGGGGCCCCGGAAGAAGATGCCGAGGAACGTCAGCGTCAGCGCCAGGCCGAGGAGCAGCGAGAACAGGACGACGGCGGTCTTCCGCTCGGATGGTCGGGAAGTGTGGAGGTTGCCGCGATCGACGAACGGGATGAGCATCGTACCCACGATCGCGAAGGTCGGCACGAGCACGCCGGCGACCGAAGGATGGAAGTACGCCAGCAGTTCCTGCAGGCCGAGGAAGTACCACGGCGCCTTGGCCACCGCGGGGGTGACGTTGCCGTTGGCGAGTTCCTCCAGCGGGGCGTTGATGAAGAGGCCCATCAGGAGCAGGAAGATGCTCATGACGGCCGCGGCGAGGAACTCGATCGACAGCAGGTGCGGCCAGGTCATGACCGTGTCGTCGGGCTCCTTCTGGACGCGGACGACGGCGTCCTGCTTGACCATCGCCAAGAGCCGGTACGGGCGCGCCGACATCGGCACGCGCTGCTTGTCGATCTCGGTCCGGCGCGTCGGATCGACGGGAGTGACAACGCGCTCCTCGCGGGGAGCCTTCGGATCGGTCATAGCGGACCGCTGATCCCGCCATCCTTGCGGATGCGCCAGAAATGGACGGCCAGGAAGACCGCCGTGATGAGCGGCAACGCCATGATGTGAAGGACGTAGAACCGCAGGAGCGTGTTCTGCCCGACCTCCAGGCTACCCAGCAGCAGGAACTTGAACGGCGTATTGATCAGGGGGAGATAGCCAGCCATGTTCCCGCCGATCGTGATGGCCCAGTACGAGATCTGGTCCCACGGAAGCAGGTAGCCAGTGAAACTGAGGCCAACGGTCAGGAACAGCAGCAGCACCCCGACCACCCAGTTGAACTCGCGCGGTGGCTTGTAGGCGCCGTGGTAGAAGACGCGCATCATGTGCAGGAAGACGAAGAACACCATCAGGTGGGCGCCCCATCGATGGATGTTCCGGGTGAGCAGGCCGAACGTCACCCGCGTCTGCAGGTCGAGGATGTCCGTGTACGCCTGGGTCGCCGAAGGCACGTAGAAGAACATCAGGTAGACGCCGGTCACCGTCAGGACGAGGAACAGGAAGAACGACAGCCCGCCCAGGCAGAAGGTGTAGGCGAAGCGCACGGCGTGCTGCCGAACGCGGACCGGATGCAGGTGCAGGAAGACGTTGTTCATCACCGCGTAGGCCCGCGACCGCTCGTCGTTCGGGTACGGGTTGCGGAACAGCGAACGCCAGACGGGGCTGCGGCGGATGGTGGTGTCCACCCGCTCGAGGAAACTCACCGGGACCCTCCTGCGACGCCGGCCGTGCCGGCGAGCTGTGCATCACGGTACGACTCCTTGTAGAGCCGGCCGTCGCTCGAGACTTCTTCAAGCTCGAACCGTTCCATCGTAATCGCGTCGAACGGGCACCGCTTGACGCACAGGGCACAGCGGATGCAACGCTCCTCGTCGAGGATCATCGCGCCGCCATTCTCCCAGCCGTAGGCCTCCTCGACCTCGGGCAGCAGACCCTCGCTCTTGAGCTGGTTGATGTCGACCATGTGGATGACGCCCACGGGACAGACATCCGCGCACGCGCCGCACAGGACGCAGCGGAACGGATCGAACCAGATGTTGTAGTTGCACATCAGGCAGCGGGTCGATTCGGCGACCGCTCCGGTTGCGTCATAGCCCAACTCGACCGGCGTCGTGAAGTTGACCGACGGGTCGGCCGACTGCATCCGGTCGGTGACCGGCACCATCGGGATGTGCTGACGCGGCAGGACGTCATAGAAGTCCGGCATGTCGTGCCGCCACGAGCTGGTGATCTTGACGTTCGCGGCCACAGTCACATCTGATCGACCCGCGAGATACCGATCGATGGCGTAAGCGGCCTTCTTGCCGTGACCCGCGGCCTCGATCAGCGTGGTCGGGCCGGTCACGAAGTCGCCGCAGGCGAAGACGCCCCGGACGTTCGTGGCGTAGGTCGCCGGATCCACCTTGACCCGACCCCGGTTGACCTCGAATGCCGACTCGACGGGCAGGAAGGTCAGATCCGCGGCCTGCGAGACGGCCGGGATGATGACGTCGGCCGGGATCACGAACTCGGAGCCTTCGATCGGCACCGGTGACCGGCGACCAGATGCGTCGGGCGCACCGAGGCGGTTGCGGATGAACTTGACGCCCGTCACGTGGCCGTTCTCGCCGAGCACCTCGATCGGGCTGGCGAGGAACTCCATGCGGACGCCCTCGCGCTCGGTCTCGCCCAGCTCCTCCTCGTCCACCACCAGCTCGGATCGCGTCCGGCGGTAGATGATCGAGACCCGCTCCGCGCCGTGGCGGAGGGCGGTCCGGGAGCAGTCCATCGCGGTGTATCCACCGCCGATGACGACGACATCCTGACCGACGGTCAGTTCCTCGCCGAGATTGGCGCGCTTCATGAAGTCGACGCCGTAGTCCACGCCCTCCAGATCGGCACCCGGCACGTCGAGGGCGACGGCATTCATCGCACCCGCGGTGATCGCCACCGAGTCGTAGTCCCGCCGGAGGTCCTCAAAGCTGATGTCCTGGCCGATGGTCGTGTTGAAGTGGAACCGGACGCCGAGCCGCTCCACCAGGCGAACATCCATCTCGATGGCCTCGCGAGGCAGGCGGAAGGCCGGTACCCCGATCAACATCGTGCCGCCGCCGTACGGCAGGCTGTCGAAGACGTCGACGCCGTAGCCCTTCATCGCCAGCTCACGAGCCACCGCGATCCCAGCCGGGCCGGCGCCAACGACGGCGACCTTCTCGGATCGAGCTGTGATCTGGGGCATGACATCCGGGATTCCCGAGGCCTCGTGCCACTCGACCAGGAAGCGCTTCATGGCCCGGATGGCCAGCGGACGATCGATGTCGCCGCGGCGGCAGGCGCGCTCGCACGGCGCGGAGC